>JANNDF010000657.1:0-1129 GCA_031387445.1 Planctomycetia bacterium | reverse complement strand
CCCGCCGGGTTCACTACGTTCACCGCGGCGACCTCTCCCCAACGGGGAGAGGTGGGGTAGTTGCAACACGCCACAGGCTTACTCAAGACCAACTTGCCTGTGGGCAAATAGCTGCGAGACGCAGCCACTCGGTGCGCTCAGCATCGCCTCGCGGCGACCCACTCCCGTTTCCCTATCATCCCCCTCGCCTCTCTCCGCCGCCGAGGGTTCGCCGCGATGCCGGTCGCCGTCCGCCAATTCACCAAACTGCTCGTCGCCAACCGCTCCGAAATCGCCATCCGCGTGTTCCGCTCGGCCCACGAGTTGGGCATCCGCACGGTGGCCATCTTCAGCCACGAGGACCGCTTCGCCCTGCACCGCTTCAAGGCCGACGAGGCGTACAAGGTGGGCAAGCAGGGCGAGCCGATCCGCTCGTACCTCGACATCCCCGGCATCGTCGCCCTGGCGAAGCAGATTGGAGCCGACGCCATCCACCCCGGCTACGGCTTCCTGTCCGAGAACGCCGCGTTCGCCCGCGCCTGCGAGCAGGCCGGCATCACGTTCGTCGGCCCACGGCCGGAGATCCTCGAATCGCTCGGTGACAAAGTCACCGCCCGCGGCATCGCACAGAAGGCGAACGTGCCGATCCTCAGCGGCGGTGACAAGCCGGTGTCATCGGCGGACGAGGCGAAGGCGCTCGCGGGTGAGCTCGGCTACCCCGTCATGGTGAAGGCGGCGATGGGCGGGGGCGGGCGCGGGATGCGGGTGGTCGAGAGCGAAGACAAGCTGGTCGACGCGGTGGAGTCGGCGCAACGCGAAGCGAAGCAGGCGTTCGGAATCGGCGACGTGTTCCTGGAGAAGTTCGTCCGCAAGGCGAAGCACATCGAGGTGCAGTTGCTCGGCGACAAGCACGGCGGGCTGGTCCACCTGTTCGAGCGCGACTGTTCCATTCAACGCCGCCATCAGAAGGTGGTGGAACTGGCCCCGGCGCCGAACCTGCCGAACGACGTGCGCCAGGGCATCCTCGACGCCGCGCTCGCGGTCGGGCGGGAAGTGGGGATCGACAACGCGAGTACCGTCGAGTTCCTGTACGACACCGACGCGAAGCAGTTCTACTTCATCGAGGTGAACCCGCGAATCCAGGTCGAGC
>JANNDF010000655.1:0-9199 GCA_031387445.1 Planctomycetia bacterium | reverse complement strand
CGAGCGGCGTCCACTTCCGCGCCGCCGGCGGGTCGTGGTCCCACCCGGTCGCCGCACTCCCGTCCGACGCCGTCCGCGTTTTTCCCCCCGCGGGCGTACTCGCCCTCCGCCACCTTCGCCTTCGTGTCCACCGACACCTCCAGCGTCATCGGGTCGGCCTTCGCCGGCTCGCGGACGGCCTGCACGTGGGCGAAGATGGCATCCGTCTCGGGCGTCTTCTTGAGCGGCTTGCCCTTGCGGATACGACGCAACCGATACCCCATCCGGTTCAGGATGTCCCGCATGGTCCGCTCGCTCGGCAGGTCGCCCTCGGCGTACCCCTTGTCGGCTCGCAACCGTTCCAACACCTCGCGGGCGGCCAGGTCGGTGTACCGGCGGTCGGACTTCAACTCCGGGTCGGCGTGCGTGCGGGGTTCGACCAGGTCGCGGATGTCGGCCGCCAGTTGCGGGCGGAGTCGTTCGACCGGCACGCGGCCTTTGGCGACGAAATCCTCGACGCACCGGATGCCCGAGCGGAGTTCGTTCAGGCCGGTCTCGACGGCCTCCCGCCCCCACCCGAAGCGGCGTTCGGTGGCGCGGGCACTGCCCGCACACAGGGCGAAGGCGACCTCGGCCTGGAACAACCGCTTGGGGTGCCCGGTGAGCCGCTCGGCGGCGCGACGGAGGAGGGCGTCGGTGGGGTCGGCGGAGTCGTCCATGACTCGGGCCTCGATGGGGATGGCCCATCCTCCCACACCGAACGCCACCCCTGAAGCCCAACCGCCGGGTAGCTTTGCTCACGCCAGACGCCTTATGGTGGCTCTGTCTATTGCTGTACTCGGTGTCGGCCGATTCGGTGGTGAACGCCGAAGCGATGCAGATGCCCCGGCCGACGGAGTGATCCGGTCATTGTTCGCGCGTCGGGGACGAGATCGCCGCCGGCGACGTGCTAGATCACCCTGGCTGAATCGGCCTTCCATCAAGACGCGGGGTTCGTCATCCTTTGGGGGTTCTCCAGTTTGACACCCCGAGCGGAGGCGGGCATGCCAGGGAAGGCAGCCAAGGTGGTCATCACCGAGCGGCAGCAGGAGATCCTCCACCTGTGGGTGGCCTCCCGCTCCTGCCCGCGGGGGTTGGCACAACGAGCCGAGATCATTCTGCTCGCCTTCGCTCGCCTGCCGAACGGGCCGATCGCCGAGCGACTGGGGTGCGAGCGGCACGTCGTCGGGATCTGGCGCCGACGCTGGGCGATCGCCTTCGACACCCTGGTCGGCATCGAGTGTGCCGAAGGGCGGTCGGCCCTGGAGACGGCCATCGAGGACGTCCTGAGCGACCACCCCAGGTCTGGGCCTCCGGGGACGTTCGCCCCCGACCAGATCGCCCGTATCCTCGCCGTCGCCTGTGAGCCGCCGGCGGATGCGGGCCGCCCGGTGACGCACTGGACCCCGACCGAGTTAGCCGAGGAGGTGGTGGCCCGCGGAATCGTCCCCGCGATCTCCGTTCGCCACGTCGGGCGTTTTTTAACAGGGCCGCCCTCCAACCGCACCGCAGCCGGTACTGGCTGAACGCCAACCCCAAGGACCCCGAGGCGTTCGCCCAACAAGTGCGGGACGTGTGCGACTGCGACCAGGCGGCGCCCGCTCGGTTGGCGAGCGGGGTTCACACGGTGTGCGTGGACGAGATGACGGGGGTGCAGGCGAAGGAGCGGATCGCCCCGACCAAGCCGATGCGGCCGGGGCAGACGGAGAAGGTGGAGTTCGAGTACAAGCGGCACGGGACGCAGTGCCGGATCGGCAACTTCGAGGTGGCAACGGGTCAGGTGATCGCCCCGACGGTTCAGGCGACGCGGGGCGAGAAGGACTTCGCCGACCACATCCAGCGAACGGTGGCGACGGACCCGCAGGCGGGGTGGATCTTCGTGGCCGACAACCTGACCACGCACGCGTCGGCGACGCTGGTGGTGTGGGTGGCATCGGTGTGCGGGATCGCGGTGGAGTCGCTGGGGAAGAAGGGGACGAGCGGGGTGCTGAAGTCGGTGGCGACGCGGAAGGCGTTCTTGACGGACGTGTCGCATCGCATCCGGTTCGTGTACGTGCCGAAGCACACGTCGTGGCTGAACCAGGTGGAGATCTGGTTCAGCGTGCTGGCCCGGCGGGTGTTGCGGCGTGGGAACTTCCGCTCGGTGACGGACCTGCGGGAGAAGATCCTGGCGTACATCGCGTACCACAACCGGACGCGAGCCAAGCCGTACAAGTGGACGTACACCGGTCGTTGTTCAGGACGTGGCGGGCCGAGGCGATTCCACGGGGCGCGCCGTAAGATCGACGCCGCACAGGGACCAACGCCAGTGGAGAAGCGATGACCCCGGACGAGTTCCGCCAGTATGGCCACACACTCATCGACTGGATCGCCGACTACAGGGCCGGGATCGCAAGCCGGCCGGTGGGGTATGCGGTCGAACCGGGGCAGATCACGGCGTCACTTCCGGCCGACCCGCCGACGAATGCCGAACCGTTCGGAACCGTGCTGGCCGACCTCGACGCCATCCTGGTCCCCGGGCTGACCCACTGGCAGCACCCGCGGTTCTGCGGCTACTTCCCGGCGAACGCCTCGCTCCCGAGCGTCCTCGGCGACCTGATGAGTACCGGACTCGGTGTACTCGGGTTGAACTGGGCGGCGGCACCGGCGCTCACGGAGTTGGAGGAGCTTGTCTGCGACTGGGGCCGCCGCATGGTGGGGCTGTCGGGCGTGTGGCACGGGGTGATCCAGGACTCCGCCTCGACCGCGAACCTGATCGCCCTGCTTTGCGCCCGCGAGCGATCCACGAGCTTCTCTCAAGATCGCGGCGGCCTCCAGGCCGAAACTCGACCGCTCGTCGTGTACGTCTCGGGGCAGAGTCACAGTTCGGTGGAGAAGGCGGCACTGCTGGCCGGGTTCGGCCGTGAGAACGTGCGGGTCGTCCCGCACGACGACGCCTGCGCCATGCGGCCTGACGCCTTCGCTGAGATGGTGTCGGCGGACGCGGCGGCCGGCAAGGTGCCGTGCGCGGTGATGGCGACGACGGGCACCACTGCGTCCACCGCCCTCGACCCCGTCCGGGAACTCGCGGTCGTCGCGGCCCGATTCGGGATGTGGGTCCACGTCGATGCCGCGATGGCCGGGTCGGCAATGATCCTGCCCGAGTGCCGGTGGATGTGGGACGGGATCGAGCTGGCGGACTCGCTGGTGTTGGACCCGCACAAGTGGCTCGGCGCGGCGTTCGACTGCTCGCTGCTCTACGTCCGCGACCCGGAGCACCTCGTCCGGGTGATGTCCACCAGCCCGAGTTACCTGCGGACGGCGGCCGACGGGCGGGTGAAGAATTACCGCGACTGGGGCATCCCCCTCGGCCGGCGGTTCAGGGCGTTGAAGTTGTGGTGCCTGATCCGCTCCGAGGGGGTGAGCGGGTTGCAGGCCCGGCTGCGGCGCGACATCGCCAACGCGAAGTGGTTGGCCGAGCAGGTGGCCGAGACGAGCGGGTGGCGGGTGGTCGCCCCGGTACCTCTCCAGACCGTGTGCGTGGTTCACGAGCCGCCGGGGCAATCGGGCGAGGCGCTCGACGCGCACACCCGAGCCTGGGTCGAGCGGGTGAACCGCTCCGGCGTGGCGTACCTGACGCCGGCGGTGTTGGGCGGCCGCTGGGTGGTGCGGGTCTCGATCGGGGCGGAGGCGACCGAGCGGGCGGACGTGGCCGCCGTGTGGGCGGCGATGCGTCAAGCGGCCGAGGGGGAGTAGTCGACACACTCACAGAGTAGTCGAGGCTATTTCGCAAGCCTGCGATTGACCCAACATCACATTGGCGACCAAGATGCCGGCTGAACCGGGATCGGTCCCGTCCGCGAGGGGCGACCATGCATGCATTCGCGTTCCGTCAGTGGCTGGTGCTGACGCTGTCGGCCGTGGCAGGGTGTCCCGCTCTGGCCGCACCAGACGGGAAAGAAGAGCCAAAGCCGCTGCCGGCCGAGGTGGTGAAGACGTGGACCGACGCCGGGGCCGAGGCCGGGTGGATGCGGGTGACCCAGGCCGGGAAGATCGAGTTCGCGGAGGTCGAGAAGGGGCAGCCGGGCGACCTGCCGGCGTTCCGTTTCGCCACCTGGAAGGACGGCGTGGTCCCCGCGTTGGCCGCCCCGGACACCCCGTTCGGACTGTGCCTCAGCACTCGCCCGAAGACGACCGCCTGGGGGAAGGAACTGGCCGGGCTGAGAGAGCTCCACTTCCTGGACCTCACCCTCACGTTCCTGACGGATGAGGGGGTGGGGGAACTGACCGGGCTGACCGGGCTGCGAGCGCTCTCCCTGGCCGGCAACATGATGACGGCCGCCGGTCTGAAGCACCTGGCCGGGCTGAGGCACCTCCGCACGCTCTGCCTGCACAGCGCGAACGCGGCGGCCGACGGGCTCAAGCCCCTGGCCGACCTGAAGGACCTCCGCACCCTGTTCCTGTCCGCGGTGACGCTGCCGGACGCCGGGCTGGGGCACGTTGCCGGGCTGACCGAGCTCGAAAGCTTGTGCCTGGTCGCCCCGGTGTCGGACGCCGGGGTGAAGCGGCTCGCGGGGCTGGCGAAGCTGCGATCCCTGACGTTGGGCGGGCGCGGGTTCACCGACGCCGGGATGAAACACCTTGCCGGGCTGGCAGAGTTGCGGTCACTCTCCCTGGCCAGTCCGGGGGTGACGAACGCCGGGCTGAAACACCTGGCCGGGATGACGAAACTCCGCGAGTTGGACCTGGCCCGCTGCGAGGTGACGGACGCCGGGCTGACGGAGTTGGCCGGGCTGACGGAACTGCGGGCGCTGAACTTGCACGACTTGTGGGTGTCGGACGACGGACTGAAGTCCCTGTCCGGCATGACGCACCTGCAATCGCTCACCGCGAGGTTATACAAGGTGACGGACGACGGGCTGGAACACCTGGCCGGGATGACCGAACTGCAATCACTCGACTTGACGAACGCGCAGGTGACGGACGCCGGCATGAAGTACCTGGCGCGGATGACCGGCCTCCGAAAGCTCGACCTGGGCGGCACCAAAGTGGCAGACGCCGGCCTTGAGGAGCTGGTCGGACTGAGACAATTGGAATCGCTCGAAGCGTCTTCCCACATCACCGACGCCGGACTGATGCACCTGGGCAGGATGACCTGGCTTCAACACCTCGACTTTCACGAACGGGTGACGGACGACGGCATGAAGCACCTGCGCGGGCTAACCAAATTGCGATCCCTCACCCTGTACAGCACGGAGGTGACGGACGCAGGGTTGGAACACCTGGCCGGGATGACCGACCTCCAGGAGTTGACCCTCATCTTCTCGCGAGTGACGGGCAGCGGGTTGAAACACCTCGCCGGGCTGAAGCAGTTCCAGACCCTGTACCTCCAGTGGACTTCGGACGTGACGGACGAGGGGATGCGGGAGCTGGCTGGATTGAAGGAACTCCGGCTGCTGAACCTGGCGGCCTCGCCGGTGACGGACACGGCGGTGAAGGGCATCGCCGGCTTGTCGAAGCTGCGAGACCTGAACATCGCCTCCACCAAAATCACGGCTCGCGGAGCCGCCGAGATTCGGAGAGCGTTACCCAAGTGTTGGATCGTCCGCTGACGTTTTGTTGATCGGGCGGCACACGACCCTGCGTGTGTACTACTTTCATGGAACGGACGGCACACGGCGTGTGCCTGTTACTTTCCTTCGCCGAACAGCTTCGCGATGTGGATGTGGTGCGGGCCGAGTTTGCCGCCGTAGTTGCCGGCGGTGATCTTCAACACCCCCGGCCGGCACGCCGCCTCGATCCCCACTTTTGTGGCGGTTTCGACCGCTGCCAGATCCAGCCCGTCGATCACGACCTCGTAGACGGCGTTCACGCCCTCAGGCAACTGCGACTCGACGGCCCCGCGGAGGGTGGGGCAGTAAGCCTCGTTCGTACTGGCCTTCAGCCCCTTGTACTTGCTCCCGACCTTGCTGCCGCTCCGCACCACCCCGCCGGGGAACGGCATGATGATGCCGGGGATCGGTCGAATCGCCGCGACTGCCGCTTCGGCCGCCGCCAGTGTGACGGCCTGATTCTCGCCGAGGATCAGGAAGTTCCCGCCGCCCACCCCCTTCACGGTGCCGAACGAATCTTCGCACAAGAACTCGCCGTCCATCGTCGGCATCCGCCAGTACCGCTTCCCGTTGAGCAGCTTGCTGATCTGCCAGCCGTCGCCGAAGTACCGCAACTGCCCGCCGACGCGGATCGTCTTTCCCGGTTCACCGGCGAGTCCGTTAAAACACGCCGTCGTGGCGCACGTCAGTACGCACTGGGCGACGCGGTTGACGAGTGCCTTCTGCAGTGCGTCACGGCTGAAGGCGAAGAACAGGAGCGAGACGCCCGGCCGGCCGTCCGGGGTCTCGTCGGATCCGAGTTCCCGTTCGATTCCGGCCGCGGCGTCGCACCCGATCACGCTCGCCGCGTACCCGGTGGCCATCTGCCCAGCGATCCGCGCCCAGCCGGGTGCTTCGGCCGTGACCAGCACGCGGGCCGCGGACATCGGGAAGGCCTCGGCGAACGTGTCCTCGACCGGGACGGAGTTGACGGTGAGCAAGGCGGGTCTCTCCGGCGTGGGGTAGAGAACGTGTATTCGTTTGCCCCGCGTTCCACAACCGTTAAGATGCACTTCTCGCGGTCGAGAGGGGCATTGATGGCAGTCATGCAGTTCCTCCTGATCCCGATCCGCACCAACAAGCAGGGGCAGCAACTGAACGTCGGCAAGGACGAGCCGGAGTATCAGGCCATCGTCAACACCATGACGATGCACGCCGAGGACATGCGGGAGTTGGGTGCGGCGGCCGGTGCGACGATCCGCGTGCGGACGGCAGACGGTGAGGCGACGTTCCAGTGCAAGGAGGGGAACGTGCCCCGCGGTCTGCTGTTCGTGCCGTACGGCCCGCCCACCTGCCTCCTCATGGGCGGCGACACCGACGGCACGGGGATGCCGACCTCGAAAGGGTGGGACGTGGAAGTCGAGGTCGTCCCCATCACCCCCTGATTCTCTTACACGGCCGAAACCGCCGGAGTCCGCCATGAGCGATAATCTCCAGACTCCCGACGCCCAGGAACAGGCCGCGAACCCGACCCCCGATGACGCCGAGGACATCGGCCCGGCGTGGGAGGAGATCGAGCCGGGGCGGTTCATGCCCAGGCGCGTCCGGGGCAGTTTCCGTGGCCGGGCGCTCGGGTGAGCATTCGTCGCCCCGTCCGGTTCGGACGGCCCGAAAGCGAATAATTGACACCACCATCCGCCCACCTCTCCTGGTACCTGCGATGGAACTGACCGTGGTCAAGAACGCCACATGCACCTTCTGCGGGTGCGTGTGCGACGACATCGAACTGCACGCCGACCACGAGCGGATCGTCGAGACGAAGCGGGCGTGCATCCTGGGCGAGGCGTGGTTCAAGAACCACACCGCTGAACGCCTCTACCCCGACGCCCTGATCGACGGCCAGCCCGCCACTGTGGACGAGGCCGTCGAGGTGGCGGCCGAGATCCTGTACGCGGCGCACATGCCGCTGGTCTACGGGTTGAGCAACACCACCTGCGAAGCCCAGCGGGAGGCGGTCTGGCTGGCCGAACTGGTCGGCGGGACCATCGATAGCCACACCTCACTTTGACACGGTCCCACCGAAATCGCCGCCCAGTTGGGTGGTAAGGTGTCTTGCACGCTCGGCGAAGTGAAGAACCGGGCCGACTTCATCATCTACTGGGGCGGCAACCCCGCCGAATGCCACCCCCGGCACTTCACCCGCTACACCCTCACCCCGAAGGGGAAGTACCTGCCGCGCGGCCGCAAGGACCGGACGATGGTCCTGGTGGACATCCGCGAGACGATGAGCGCAAAGGCCGCCGACATTTTCCTCCAGGTCCGCCCCGGCAAGGACTTCGAGGTGCTGACCATCCTCCGCGCACTGGTGAAGGGGCAGCGGGTGAGTGCGGAAGGGGTCGCGGAAACCGGGCTGACGCGGGAGCAACTCGACGACCTGGTGGCCCGAATGAAGGCGGCCAAGTTCGGCGTGCTGTTCTTCGGCATGGGCCTGTCGATGACCCGCGGCAAGCACATGAACTCGGCGGCGGCCTTGACCCTCGCGGCCGAGTTGAACGCCTTCACGAAGTTCGTGGCGATGCCGATGCGCGGGCACGGGAACGTGACCGGGGCGGACGTCGTCATGCGGTACACGACGGCATACCCGTTCGGGGTGAACCTGAGCCGCGGCTACCCGCGTTTCAACCCCGGCGAGTACACGACCATTGACCTGCTGGTGCGCGGCGACAACGACGCGACTCTGGTGCTGGGGGCCGACCCCGGGGCGACGATGCCCAAGCCGGCGATCGAGCACCTGAAGCGGACGCCGACGATCGTTCTGGACCCGAAGGTGACGCACACGAGCCGGCTGTCGCGGGTCCACATCACGACGGCGGCGACCGGCATCACCGCGCCGGGGACGGTCTACCGGATGGACGAGATCCCGCTCCCACTGCGACCGCCGCTGAAATCGCCTTACCCAACGGACGAGGAGGTGATGCGCCGCATCCGCCAGGCGGTGCAGCGCAAGGAGCCGTGGTACCCGGTGCCGAGCAGTGCGCCGCAGATGGCCTAGCAAAGTCGAAGGCACACTCCGTGTGCCCGATACTCTGGGAAACGACATGCTTCGTATCCGCGGCGGTAAGGTCTACGACCCGGCCAACAACGTGAACGGCGAGGTGCGGGACATCTGCATCTCAGACGGGAAGGTCGTGGCCGACGACCCGGCGCAAAGCGGCCGGAGCATCGACGCCAGAGGCATGATCGTCTTCCCCGGCGGGGTATATTACAGAACATTGTTTCAATACAAAACTTTCAGAAATATCTAATGTAAAGTTTAGAGGAGCTTCTGGAAATACTCCGTTATAAACATGAGGATTTTTGATGTTACAGTTGATATACTCTTATTATGAATGAAATTGACCTTAGTCCGGGGTTTCTGTTTGCGGTATTTGTTTTCGGAATGATACTACAATCTTTTTATATGCTTTCGGGTCGTTGGAAGAAGGGGGATGGGGTAAAGGTTTGTGCCTCATTTGCATTTGGAATCCTCGGTATGACCCCAGGGAAAGGTGAAGAAATTTATAATTTACCTTTTCATCTTTTTGTTTCCTGCGTTTGTGCAGCAATAATGT
>JANNDF010000565.1:0-1129 GCA_031387445.1 Planctomycetia bacterium | reverse complement strand
CGCCGTACTGGGCGCTGCAAGACATCAGCTTCGACGTGGAACCGGGCGAGGTGGTTGGCGTGATCGGCCGCAACGGGGCTGGCAAGAGCACGCTGCTGAAAATCTTGTCGCGGGTGACCATCCCCACGGAGGGGCGTGTCGAACTCCGCGGGCGGATGGGCAGCATGTTGGAGGTGAACGCCGGCTTCCACCCGGAGTTGACCGGCCGCGAGAACGTGTTCCTGGCCGGCAGCATCCTGGGCATGCGGCGGAAAGAGATTCTCTCCAAGTTCAATCAGATCGTCGAGTTCGCCGAGATCGGCCAGCACCTTGATACACCGGTGAAGCGGTACAGTTCCGGGCAGTACGTGCGGCTGGCGTTCGCCGTGAGTGCGTACCTGGAACCGGAAATCCTGATCGTCGATGAAGTGCTGGCAGTGGGCGACGCCACCTTCCAGCGGCGGTGCATCGACCGCATGGCCGACCTGGCCCGCGACGGCCGCACCATCCTGTTCGTCACGCACAACATGCAGCTCATCCCGCGGTTGTGCCGGCGGGCGGTACTGCTTGAAAAGGGGAAGATGGTCGGGATCGGACCGTCCGCCGAAATGACGAGCAAGTACATGGAACGACTGCTCGAAGACAGCCGTGTGGCCGACTTGCGGGACAAGCACCACACCGGCGACGGTCGGGCGGTGTTCGTGCGGGCCGGCGTGACCGACGGCGAAGGACGGCCGCTGTCGATGTTCGTGTCCGGTTCGGATCTGGTGGTGCGGATGGAAGTGGAGGCGAAGCAGGAGTTGCCCGACGTGAACCTGCAAGTGGTGCTGGGCAGCCTGCACGGGCACCGCACCATCAGCGGGTGGAGCCGCGAAGACGGGTTCGACGTTTCCCTTTCGCCGGGGACGCACGCCTTCGAGTGCCGCTTCCGTCGCGTGAACATCCGACCGGGGCACTCCTTCCTCATTCACCTGAGCATGGCCGGCGGGAACGGGGCGCTGTTCGACGCCGTCGAGAACGCCGTGGTGCTTGATACCGTCAGCGACGACACGTCGGCGCACCTGAGCACCAGCCAGGACCACGGCACTGTGTACTGCGAACACAGTTGGAAGCGGGTGTAGAAAGGTAGGTGCCGCCTGCCGGGCGGCAC
>JANNDF010000510.1:0-19068 GCA_031387445.1 Planctomycetia bacterium | reverse complement strand
AGGCACGCTCCCGCTCGCCGCGGAGACACTACTCGGCTCACTTCCGCGTATTCTCCGTCTTGGCGATGGCCTCGTCCAACACCTTCACCATCTCTGCGATCGTGACGTGGGCCTCGGCACTGGGGGCGAACACCATCAAGTGGTCATTCCCCTTCGCCAAGAGCACCACTTCAGGCATCGGCTTGGCGTACACGGCCAAGACTCCCTTCGCCACCACCTCGGCCCCGTTCGATTGCAGTTCGAGCGTCTTCCAAGTTCCGACCACTTTGCCCGGCTTCTTCGCCTCACTTCCTTCGCCACCGGGGTTGAGAGGACCACTCCCGCCCGAGCCGGGGCCGGGAGCGGTGCCCGTGCCGGTGCCGGGCAGAGTCGGCCGGCCGTCGATCGCCTTGTTGGGCGCGCCGGGGACGTGCCAGTCATCGACGGCACGGCTGCCGGGCGGCCCGCCCATCCCCGGCCCCATCGGGGCCGGCTTCCGCTTGAACACCAGCACCACGCGGGTGCTCTTGCTGATGTCCTCGAACTCCTTCCCTTTCGGCGGGTCGGTCGGGTCCACGTCGAGCGGGCCGGTGTACTCCCACCCGGCGGCCGATTTGTCTTTCATCACCTTGGCCACGTCCGTCAGTTTGCTCGGCTTGGCGACGTACAGGAACTCGCCCGCCGGGGCCGACGCGATCCCGCCGCCCATGCCACCGCCCGGCCCGCCTCCGGCACTCCCGCCCGGCGGCAGACCGGGTGCAGCACCCGGCGGGGCACCGGGAGTACCCACGCCCGGCACGCCACCCGGCGGGGCTTGTCCGTCGGCCTTCGACAGCAGCCCGAGGCCGCTCAGGGTCAGCCCGCCGGCCACCAGAAGGCCGGCCACCAGCAGTTTCAGTTTGCTCACGCCCATCGTCGTGATCTCCGATGCGAGTTCGATCACCGCCGCCGACGGGACCACCCCGCCGGACACTTTGTTTGCCAACGCCTCCGGCACCAGCACCGCGGTCCCCAGCGCCACCGCGCCGGCCGCCAGGCCGCGTTTGGCCAGCGCCGCCAGGAGCCGCTGCCGCGCCCGCGCCAGTTGCCCCGTCAGTGTGCCCGGCTTCAGCCCGAGTTGCTTCGCCGCCGCGCCCGGCTCCGCCCCTTCCAGGTCGCACAGTACGAACGCCGCCCGCAGCGACGGCGGCAGGCTACTCACCTCGGCATGAACGGCCGCCAGCAGGTCGTTCCACGCCGCCGCTGACACCGGGCTGTCACTCTCCGGCTTCGCCGTCGCCCGCTCGTACTTCGTCCGCCGGGTGAAGCCCCGCTTCGCCTTGCCTGCGATCCGCACCGCCGCCGCGTGCAGCCACCCGGCCAGCCGCTCCGGGGTGCGGATGCCCTTCGCCGATTGTGCCAGGGCCAGGAACGTCGCCTGAAATGCGTCCTCGGCGTCGGCGTGGTTGGGCACGCTCTGCCGGCACACCGCCCACACCATCGGCCCGTGCCGCCTCACCAGAATGGCGAACGCCGCCTCATCCCGCGACGCGACGAACCGCAGCAGCAGGTGCGCGTCGGCGTCCGCCTCGGCGGTCAGGCCGTCGGCGTGTCGCAAAACCAGTTGGAGCAGGTTGCGGTTCATTCCCGGTCCAGGGTACACGGGGGAGTACCCGGCCGGGGGGAAATGCTGCGCGGGAAAAAATGGCGTGTGCCGCCCGGCAGGCGGCACCTACTTCCTCGCCTTCAACAGAAACGCCTGCAACTCATCGAGCTTGTCGGTGTTGATGAAGTCGCACCCGGCGGCTTGCAGTTCCTTCCACACGGCGGGTTTGTCGGGGGTCGCCCAGAACCGCAACTTCCGCCCCTGCTTGTGCGCCTTCGCCACGTACTCGGTCAACTTCTCCCGCTCGGCGTCGGGCATGTCGCCGGTGCCGTCCCATTTGAAGTGGTTCTTCCAGGCGTCGCTCACCCACGGCACCAACTCCGGCGACGGGTTGGTGTCCAGGTCCTTCGGCCGGCCGTCCACGCCCGCCCGCCGCGCGGCCGCCTTCCCCACCACCTCGCGATCGGTGTTTCCGCTCAGCACCACCGTCACCGCCTTCGCCTCCGTCTTGCCGTCCGTCGTCACGGTCAGGAGGTCGGCGTACTCGTCGAGCACCTTCGCCAAGGCCGCCCACGTCTCCTTCGCGTCGGTCTTCACGTCGATCATCAGATAGAACGACGGGCCGTCCGGGTACACCTTGCCGCCGTTCCGCTTCGCCCGCTCGCGGAGCGGGTCGAGGTAGAGCGATTGCAGGGTGCGGGACGACTTCCACCCGAGCGGGGTGTGGGCGACGAGCAGCTTGCCGTCTCGCAGCCAGATGTCGGCCTCCACACTGCAAAACCCGCACGCGAGGGCGTCGAACAGCGGTCGGGTGTGTTCGTAGTCGTTGTGGGCGTGGGCGGCGGGCAGCGGCACCGGCGGGGGCACCACCAGCGGCAGTGCGGCAACGAGCAGCGCGGGCAGTGCGAACACGGGCGAACCCTCGGGGCGATGCCGCGATTGTACCGCCACCCCGTTTCGGATTCTTCACCACCACTCCGACCGCGACGGTAGAATCCGGTGAGCTACCCCCGTCTCCGGTTCGTCTCCCCCCTTCTGCGGGAGAGGTGTGCCATGACCGCGTCCGAACCCTTCACCCCGTCGTCGGCCGTTTCACTCCTGCTCGACACCATCCAGCGGCTGGCCATGGCGCGCGACGTGCCGTCCATCCGCGCCATCGTCCGCCACTCGGCCCGCCGTCTGACCGGGGCCGATGGCGCCACCTTCGTGCTGCGGGACGGCGACCGCTGTCACTACGTCGATGAAGACGCCATCGCCCCGCTGTGGAAGGGGCAGAAGTTCCCGATGAGCGCGTGCGTGAGCGGGTGGGCCATGCGGCACCGCAAAGCGGCCGTCATCCCCGACATCGCCGCCGACGACCGCGTGCCGCGGGACGTGTACCGCCCGACGTTCGTGAAGAGCCTGGTGATGGTGCCCATCCGCACCCTCGACCCGGTCGGCGCCATCGGCAACTACTGGGCCGAGCCGCACACGCCGACGGACGACGAGGTGCGGCTGCTGCAAGCGCTGGCCGACAGCACCGCCGTGGCGATGGAGAACGTGCGGGTGATTGGCGAACTGGAAGACCGCGTGAAGGCCCGCACCGCCGAGTTGGAAGAGACGAACCTGCGGCTGACGGAGACGAACGCCGACCTGCGGGCCGCCCAGGAGCAGACGAACCGCGTGTTCGCCGCCTACTCGCACGCGCTCGTCGGGAGCACGCTCGACGGCAAGTACCGGCTGGACGAGGAGCTGGGCAGCGGCGGGTTCGGGGTGGTGTTCGGCGGGCACCACCTGCCGCTCGACCACCCCGTCGCGGTGAAGGTGTTCCGCCCGCGGCCGGGCAACGACTCGGGCAGCGAGCTGCAACGCTTCTTGCGGGAAGGGGCGACGGCCGCCCGGCTGAACCACCCGAACGTGGTTCGCGTGCTCGACTCCGCCGTGAGTGCCGACGGCATCGCCTACCTGGTGATGGAACTACTGCGGGGGCAGACGCTCGGCCGCGAGGTGTCCGAACACGGCCCGCTGGCGGTGAAGCGGGCCGTGCGGATCGGGGCGGCGGTGGCCGACGTGCTGGCGGCGGCTCACCGGGCCGGCATCGTCCACCGCGACATCAAGCCGGAGAACGTGTTCCTGCACACGGGCGACGGGCCGGAGGTGGTGAAGGTGGTGGACTTCGGCATCGCCAAGGCGTTCGCCGGGCCGCAGGCGGTGGCGGCGGCCAAGTTCACCCGCACCGGGGCGTACATCGGCACGCCGGCGTTCGTCGCCCCGGAGTTGATGACCGACGGGGACGACGACGGGCGGTCGGACGTGTTCAGCCTGGGGGTGGTGCTGTACCACGCGCTCACCGGCGTGCTGCCGTGGACGGACACGCAACTGAACGCCGCGATGATCGGCCTGGTGCCGCTGCCCCCGCGGCCGGTGGGCGAGTTCCGCACCGACCTGCCGCCCGCGGTGCCGGCGCTCGTGGCGCACGCGCTGGCGTGGAAGCCGCACCAGCGGCCGACCGCCGCACAACTGGCCGACGCCCTCCGCCGCCTGGAGGAGACGCTGCCCGACCGCCCGGTTCGCACCGACCCGCTCGCCAGCTTGCCCCGCGCCGCCGACGACGAGTTCTGGATGTCGGCCCTGCGGTGAGGCACTTCCTGTTAGCCCGACGCGCGAGCGAGGGGCGAACCACCCTCACGAGCCGCGACCGCGAGGGAGCGGGCTTCAAACCTCTCTCCCTGGCGGCCGCGGCTCGTCGTGCGCTTCACTGGTGCGCCCCTCGCTCGCGCGTCGGGCTAACCAACTTGCACCGCCGGTTTTCCGAACTCACTCAGCCGCGGTGACACACCCAGCCCCGGTGCCGTGCCCGGCGACATCCTGCCGTTCACCCGCTTCGGTGCGCCGTCCGCAATCGTCCGCGGGCCGTAGCTGTTAAAGTCGGTGCTGCTGAACTGGAAGGCCGGCGGTGTGCTCGCCGCGAGGTGGGCAATCGCCGCCGTCACGATGTCGCCGCCCCAACTGTCTTCGAGCGTCATCGCGATGCCCAGGCTGACGCACAGGTCGCGGGCCTGCTTGATCCGCGTCAGCCCGCCGAGCTTGCTGATCTTCAGGTTGACCACGTCCATCGCCGCGTCGGCGTGACCCTTCACCAGCATGTCGATGCCGTCCACCACTTCATCCAGCACGAACGGGTGGTCGGTGTTGCGCCGCACGGCGAGGCACTCGGCGTAGCTGTAACACGGCTGTTCGATGTACACGTCCACGTCGCGCACGCCCCGCACCACCCGCATGGCCTCGTGTTGCAGCCAGCCGGTGTTGGCGTCGGCCACCAGTCGGTCGCCCGGTTGTAGTACGCCGGCCACGGCCTTGATGCGGGCGATGTCGGTGTCCGGGTCGCCGCCGACTTTGAGCTGAAACTTGCGGTACCCCTCGGCCCGGTAACCGGCCACGTTCGCCGCCATCGCGTCCGGTTCGACTTGCGAGATGGCCCGGTACAGCACCACGTCGTCGGCGTACCGCCCGCCGAGCAACACGCACACGGGCAGGCCCGACACCTTGCCGAGGATGTCCCAGCACGCCATATCGATGGCCGATTTCACATACGGGTGCCCCTTCAGGGCCGCATCCATGATGTGATTCAGCTTGAGCAACTGCGTGGGGTCTTCGCCGAGCAGTTTGGGGGCGAGTTCCTTCAGCCCGGCCCGCACGCCGCTGGCATACGCCGGCAGGTACGCCGGCCCGAGCGGGCAGACCTCGCCGAACCCTTCCACACCGGTGTCGGTCGTCACCCGCACGACGGTGCTGTCGAACACGGCGACGGACTTGCCGCCGGACCACTTGTAGCTGCCCTCGTGCAGGGGTAAATCGACCTGCCAGGCGGTGAAGCCGGTGATGCGCATGAGATGTTCCCGTGGAGATGCCGTCACGGGAGATGGTACGAACCCGATCGCGGGTGAATCCACATGACAGCCCGTTGTCACTCGAACAGCGCCTTGAGCGGTGTGCCGTCCGTGATCGTCAGCGGGCGGCCGAGGCGGTCGGGTACGGTGCCGTCCGGGTCCACGCCCATCGCGTGGTACACGGTGGCGGTCAGGTCAGCCGGGCTGACAGGCTTCTCGGCCGGCTCGCCGCCGATGCGGTCGCTCGCCCCGTACACCTGCCCGCCCTTGACCCCACCGCCCGCCAGCACCGCGGAATAACACCGCGCCCAGTGCTCGCGGCCGGCGTTCGCCGGGTTGATCTTCGGCGACCGCCCGAACTCGCCCACCCACAGCACCAGCGTGTCGTCGAGCATCCCGCGTTCGCTCAGGTCGTCGAGCAGTGCGGCGAACCCGGCGTCGGCCGGCGGCATCAGACGGGTCTTCAGTGACTTGAAGTTGTCGCCGTGCGTGTCCCAGAAATTCTGCCGGTCGTTCGGCCAGTTCACACACACCAGACGCACGCCCGCCTCCACCAACCGCCGGGCCATCAGGCAGCACTGGCCGTGCGTGGTGCGGCCGTAGCGGTCGCGGGCCTTCGGCGGCTCGTGGCTCAGGTCGAACGCCTTCTGCACCTCCGGCGCGGAGAGCAGTTGCATGGCCTTCTGCTGGGCCGACGAGTAGCAGGTGTCGGGCACGCGGCGGTCGAGTTGGCGGAGCAGTGCGGCGCGGCCGTCGGCGCGGTCGGGCTGTTCACCCAGGCCGGCGAGTTTGAACCCCGGTGCGTTCGGGTCGCCGCTCACCAGGAACGGATCGAACCCCGCGCCGAGCCAGCCGGCGTGCTGACCCGGAGCCACGCCACCAGGAGCGGCCGGGTGTGACACCGTCCATGGCAGACTCACGAACCCCGGCACTCCTGGCGGCAGCGGGTGCAGGTGGTCGAGCATCGACCCGACGTGCGGGGTGTCGTGGCGGCTGGGCGGGTCGGCGTCGGAGTTCGGCTTCGGGGCGGTGCGGCCGGTCATCAGGTGGTGGACGCTGCTCAGGTGCGCCACGTCGGTGTGGGCCATCGAGCGGATGACGGCCAGCCTGTTGGTGCGGGTGCTCAGCTTCGGGAAGTGTTCACCGATCCGCAGGCCGGGCGTGACGGTGGCGATGGTGCCGAACTCGCCGCGGACCTCGGCTGGGGCGTCCGGCTTCGGATCCCAGGTGTCGAGGTGGCTCGGCCCACCCCACATGAAGAGCAGGATGCACGCCTTCGCCTTGCGGGGCGGGGTCGGGTTCGCGCCGAGCACGGACGACAGGCCGAGGCCGAGGACGCCGAGCGAGCCGGCACGAACGAGTTCGCGGCGCGAAGGGAACGCGGGCATGAATCGACCGGAGCGGAGCGGGTGGCGGGCACAGACGCCCACCGGCGGGAGGTTCAAAGTGTAGCCCGCCGCGGCCCGCCGCACAACCGATTCCCGGTCACGGGGCGGGTGGCTGCACGGAGGAGGGCGAAGTGGGCGGGGGCGGAGTGGGCTTCACCAGCACGCCCGACAACGCGAGGCCGATCAGCACCACCCCGAGTACGATGCGGTACACCACGAACGCGGTCATGGTGGACCGCTTCAGGAAGCCGAGCAGCCACGTGATCGCCGCGTACCCGACCACCCCACTCACCGCAGTGGCGAGAATCAGGTTCACCAGTTGGTCGGTCGAGGCGAGCAGCGTTTCCCGTTCGGAAATCAGGTCTTTCACCCCGGCCGCGAGAATGGCCGGCAGCGACAGCAGGAACGAGAACCGCGCCGCCGTGCCGCGGCTCATGCCGGCGAACAGCGCCCCGCTGATGGTACACCCCGAGCGGCTCGCCCCCGGCAGCAGTGCGCACATCTGCCACAACCCCACCCAGAGGGCCTCCTTCCACGTCAGGTCGGCGTCGGTCAGTTCGGGCAGGTGGCGGTCTTCCTTCCGCGTGCGGTGCCAAATTTCCGCCGCCAACATGAGCAGCGCGAAGATGACGGACACCACTCCGATGGAGAGTGGGTCGTAAAAGTGGTGCTTGATTGGTTTGGAGAAGAGGAGGCCGACCACCCCCGCCGGGATCGTGCCGACGACCATCAGCCACGCCAGACGGCTGTCGGTGGTGGTGCCGAAACGGAAACTTCTCAGATCGGAGAACACCGCCCCGGCGATCCGCCACAGGTCGCGGCGAAAGTACACGAACACGGCGACGAGCGTGCCCAGTTGCACGACGGTGGTGAACGGCCCGTCGGCCGGCAGGCCGAACCACTGCTGCACGACGATCAGGTGCGCGGTGCTGCTGACCGGCAGGAACTCGGTGAGACCCTGCACCACGCCGAGGATGATCGCCTGCCACCACGTCATGAGCCGTCTCCAGTTCGTCGGGCTAACATACCGTCATGCCACGCAAGTACCACCGCAAGCGCCGCCAGCCCCGCAAAGACCGCAGCACCCCCGCCGGCGAGCACCTGCCCGTCATGCTGGCCGAAGTGTTGCAGGTATTAAACCCACGGCCGGGGCAGACCGTTGTCGATTGCACGCTCGGCTTCGCCGGGCACTCGTGCGAACTGCTGCAACGGGTCGGCCCGACGGGGCTGCTCGTCGCCACCGACATGGACCCCAACCACCTGCCGCAGGCGACGGAGAAACTGACGGCGGTAGGGCACCCGTTCCACGCCCACCACGGCAACTTCGCCGGCTTACCGCAAGTGCTACTGGCGGCGGGTGTGGAGAAAGTGGACGCGGTGCTGGCGGATTTGGGCATGTCGAGCATGCAGGTGGACGACGCCGAACGCGGGTTCTCGTACATGCGGGACGGCCCGCTGGATATGCGGATGGACCCCACCCGCGGGCGAACGGCGGCGGAGCTGTTGAACACGCTGAGTGCCGAAGAACTGGCGGCGGCGTTCACCGAACTGGGCGACGAACCGGAAGCGGAGAAGCTCGCGGCGGCGATTGTGGAATACCGCGAAATCAAACCGCTGGAGCGGACGCATGAGTTCCGGGAGTTGATCGAACAGACCGCCCCCGTGACCCCGCTGCTCGGCCCCGGTCACGGGCCGATTCGCAAGCAGGTGATGCTGCCGACCACGCGGGTGTTCCAGTCGCTTCGCATTCTGGTCAACCGCGAGCTGGCGAACCTGACGCAACTGTTGCGCGTCTTACCGGCGATCCTGAAGCCGGGCGGGGTGGTGGGCATCATCAGCTTCCACAGCGGGGAAGACCGGCTGGTGAAAACGGCCTTCCGCGACGGACTGCGAGCCGGCGTCTACTCCGCCGCCGTGGACGAGGCCCTCCGCCCGACCGAGCAGGAGAAGCTCGACAACCCGCGAGCCAGAAGCGCGAAACTGCGGTGGGCGAGGCTGAAGTAGGTGCCGCCTGCCGGGCGGCACACCATGCCGCCGGAGATATGTCATGCGAAAGATCGTGTACATCGCCGCCGCTGTGCTGGTCGTGCTGTTCGTGTTCCTTGAGTTTGTTAACGGTGGGTTCATGGGGTGCGGTGACTACCCACTCTCCGTGGATGTGGTTCCCGAGAGCGACCCACCAACACGGGTGAGCTGCAAGGTGGTCTTGGATGAGCAGACGGCAAACCTTCTGGCAGAACTGCCAAAGCTGTCCGATGAAGGCGGGCGGGTGACGACGGCTGACCCGTTCAAGGGGAAGCCATTGGAGGTGTCGGTGTTCTTCGACGAAGAATTCTCGTTGATCCTCCACCGCACGAACCGCTGGGCGCAGTACGAGTGGCTGGTGGTCTTCGCCGAGTGGGACGACGGCCGGCGGGTGGCGAAGGCGGTACACATCCCCGACGGGCGAACCACACGGACGATGCGTGTCGAATTGCCGTAACCGGAGAGATTGTGTTCATCCCCGCTTCGTTCCGCATCGACGACCGCGACACGCTGTTCGCCTTCATCGAGCGGTACGGGTTTGCCACGCTCGTCAGCACCGACCCGAACGGCGTGCCGTTCGCCACGCACGTTCCGCTGCTGCTCGACCGCTCGTCCGACCTGTTGCTCGGCCACATCGCCAGAGCCAACCCGCAGTGGGAGATGTTTGCCGACCGCGAATCGCTCGCCGTCTTCCACGGCCCGCACGCCTACGTCTCGCCGACGTGGTACGCCGTCGCCCCCGCCGTGCCGACGTGGAACTACGCCGCGGTTCACGTGTACGGCACCCCGCGGGTGATCGACACCGAGCGAACCGCCGACGTGGTGGACCAACTGGTGAGCAAATACGAGAGTCACCGCCCGAACCCCTGGACGGGCGACATCCCCGCCGACTACCGCCGGCGGTTGCTCGCCGGCGTCGTCGGGTTCGAGATGCCGCTCACGCGGATCGAGGGGAACTTCAAGCTGGGCCAGAACCGCTCCGCCGGAGACCGCGCCGGCACCATCGCCGGCTTGCGTGAAGCCGGCGGAGAGGGAGCCGACTTGGCCGCATTCACGGAGGGGTATTTCACAGGGACAAGTTGAGGCGGGCACGTCACAATGGTGTCACGGTATGCGAAACCGCCGGGCCGTGCGGAACGTCGGTATTGAGTGACACTCCGTGAGGGCTTGCCGTGCGCCGAATCACCTTGCTCGTGGCCCTCGCCATTCCGTCTTTCGCATTTGCTGCCGAACCCACCGCGGCGGACGCGAAGCGGATTCTGGATACCCATTGCCACCGTTGTCACGGGCAAGACGGGGCCATCGAAGGCGGGTTCAACTACGCCCTCGACTTCGCCAAGCTGATCGACCGCAAGAAGCTGCTCCCCGGCAACGCTGACCGCTCGCCGATGCTCCGTCGCATTGCCGACGGCACCATGCCCCCGCCGGGCGAGAAGCCGCGGGTGAGTGACGCCGACCTGGCCACCCTGAAAACGTGGGTGAACGCCGGGGCGAAGCTCGAAGCGGCCCCGACGCGCACGCCCGTCACCACCGACGACGTGCGACAAGCCGTTGTCACTGACCTGGAGAAGATCGACCGCCGCAGCCGCCGGTTCGTCCGCTACTTCACCCTGAACCACCTCTACAACGCCGGGCTGAGTGACGACGAACTTCAGACATACCGCAACGCCCTCGCCAAGCTGGTGAACTCGTTGTCGTGGCACCCGAAGGTGCGGAACCCCGAACCGATCGACGCGGCGAAGACGGTGCTGCGGATCGACTTGCGGTGGTACATGTGGGACGCGACCCTGTGGAACCGCGTGCTGACCGATTACCCCTACGGCGTGCTGTCCGACACCGCCGCCGACCGCGTGGTGATGGTGAACACCGCCAGCAAGCTGCCGGTCGTGCGGGCCGACTGGTTCGTCGGCACCGCCAGCCGCGCCCCGCTCTACTACGAGTTGCTGGTGATGCCGGGCAACCTGCCGGAGTTGGAGAAGCAGTTGAAAGTGGACGCCGCGGTGAACATCCAGCAGGAGCGGGTGATGCGGTCGGCGTTTAACGGCTCCGGCGTGTCGCGGTTCAACCGCGTGCTCGAACGGCACGACAGCGTTCACGGCGCGTACTGGCGGAGCTACGACTTCGACGAGCCGCCGCAGAACCTGACCGAGCGGACGCAGAACCAGCCGCCCGACCGCCGCAACGTGTTCGCCTTCCCGCTCGGGCCGGGGCAAGTCGAGAGTTCCTTCCAGCACGCCGGCGGGGAGGTCATCTTCGCCCTGCCGAACGGCCTGCACGCCTTCATGCTGGTGAACAGCACCAACGACCGCATCAACAAAGCGCCCACCGCCATCGTGAGCGACCCCAAGCGGCCGGACAAGGCCGTCGAAGCGGGCGTGTCGTGCATGAGCTGCCACGTCACGGGCATTCTGCCGAAGGCCGATCAGGTGCGGGACCACCTGGAGAAGAACCCGAAGGCGTTCGGACGTTCGGAAGCAGAGGTGATTTCGGCACTGTACCCCGGCAAGGACAAGGTGCTGGCCCAGATGGACGAGGACGCGAAGCGGTACGCCGACGCCGTGGCGAAGACCGGCGCGAAGGTCAGCCGGTTCGAGGCGGTCAGCACCATCACCCTGAAATTCGAGGCGGATGTGGACTTGGCGTTCGCCGCGGCCGAGGTGGGGCTGGAACCCGAAGCGTTCCGGCAGCGCATCGAGACGAGCGACTTGTTGAAGAAGAACGTGGGTGCCCTGCGGGTGAGCGGCGGCACGGTCAGCCGACAGATCTGGCAGCAGGGCTTCGGCGATGTGGTGCGGGAACTACGGCTCGGCGTGCTGTTCCAGGCGAACGCGAACGGCGGCAATCGCGCCGACAACACCGGCGAGATTGACCCGCTCGAAGGCGACGGGGCGACCGCGGCGGTGTTCACGGCCGACGGCAAGCGGGCACTCGTGGCGTCGGCGGACCGCAGCGTGCGGGTGTGGGACGTGGAAGCGAAACGCGACGTGAAGCGGCTGGTCGGGCACACGGCGAGTGTGTGGGCGGTGGGGCTGAACGCCGACGGCACAAGGGCCATCAGCGGCAGCGTCGATGGCACGGCGCGAGTGTGGGACGTGACGAGCGGGCGGGAGTTGGCGAAGCTCGACGGGCACCTGTCGCTCGTGTCGGCGGTGGCCCTGACCGCCGACGGCAGCAAGGCGCTCACCGGCGGGTTCGACGGGGCGGTCGTCTGGTGGGACGCGGTGAAGGGCACGGAGATCCGCCGGCTGGAAGGCGTGGACGTGAAGGCGATTCACGCGATCGCCCTGCTGCCGGGCAAGAAGCTCGCGGCGATTGCGGCGGATCGGCAGATGATCTTGTGGGACTTCAGCACCGGCGAGGTGCGGGCGAAGTGGGAGGCACATTCATCCAGTGTCACCGCGGTGTCATTCGCCGAAGACGGTAAGCTGATCCTGACCGGCGGGGACGACGGGCGGGTGAAGGTGTGGGACGGCACCGGCAAGCTGCTGGCGGAATTGAAGGGGCACGACGGCGGGGTGCGAAGCGTGACGATGCTGGCCGGCGGGCGGTGGGCGACGACCGCGAGCACCGACGGCACGGTGAAGCTGTGGGACGTGCCGGCAAAGGCGGACGTGGCCACCTTCCGCAAGCACACGTCGCCGGCGGTGGCCGCCGCATTCACCCCGAGCGGCACGAAGACGGTGTCGCTCGACGCCAAGCTGGGCACGCTGATCTGGGACGTGACCAAGTTCGTGACCGCCGACGGCACCGCCCCCCCGCTCGTCCGCGACGTGCCCGACACGATCGACAAGCTGAAGTGACACGGTTCTCGACAGCCGTCCGCACGCTCGCCATACTGATGTCGTTCCCGGAGGGCGACGGATGAGCGACAGCACACGAACGGTCGCCGGGGCGACCCACGACGGCCCGACTCTTCCCACCGCCGATGGCCCGACCCACCCCGTGCCGCCCCCGGTCGGGTTCGAACTGCTAGACGAGATCGGCAGCGGCGGGATGGGGGTGGTGTATCGCGCTCGCGACCGCGAGTTGAACCGCGAGGTGGCGGTCAAGATCTTGCTCCCGAAATACTCGCCGCATTCCGTGACGGCCGAGCGGTTCGTGGACGAGGCGCAGATCACCGGCCAGCTCCAGCACCCGGGCGTGCCGCCGGTCTACCGCGTCGGCACCCTACCGGACGGCCGCCCGTTCCTCGCGATGAAGCTGATCAAGGGGCGGACGCTCGACGCGCTGCTGAAGGAGGTGGGGCCGGGGTCGTTGAAGTGGCTGGGGGTGTTCGAGGGCATCTGCCAGGCGGTCGGGTACGCCCACGCGCACAGGGTGATCCACCGGGATCTGAAGCCGCACAACGTCATGGTCGGGGCGTTCGGCGAGGTGCAGGTGATGGACTGGGGGCTGGCTAAGACGTTGGCCCGTGGCGACACCGGGACTGCGGCCCAACAGACTGACCCGGACGCCACCGCCGTCCCGGACCCGACGGCGATCAAGTCCCTCCGCGACGCCGACCTGCTGACGCAGTACGGCAGCATCCTGGGCACACCGGCGTTCATGGCCCCGGAACAGGCGATCGGGGCGACTGACCAGATCGACCGGCGGACGGACGTGTTCGGCCTCGGGGCAATCCTCTGCTCACTGCTGAGCGGCAAGCCACCGTTCGTCGGCGACACGGCCGAGTCCACCCGCCAGCAAGCCGCACGGGCGAAGCTGGACGACGCCTTCAACCGGCTGGCCGCGTGCGGGGCTGAGCCGGATCTGGTGGCGCTCTGCCGACGCTGCCTGAGTCCGGAGCGTCCGGACCGGCCGGCGGACGCGGGGGAGGTGGCCCGGGCGGTGGCCGAGTTGCGGGCGGCGGCCGACGAGCGGGCGCGACGGGCGGAGATCGACCGGGAGAAGGCGGAAGTGCGGGCGGCCGAGCAACGGAAGCTGCGGCGGGTGGTCCAGTGGGCAGGAGGGATGGTGGCACTCATCCTGACCCTGGGCGTGATCGGCACCACCGGGGGCCTGGTGTGGGCGAACGCGGCGCGGCGCGACGCCGATAACGCCCGAACGGCGGAGGCCGACCAGCGGAAGGAGGCCGAAACGAAGGAGGCGGAGGCGACCGCCGTGGTGACTTTCTTCGAGGACACCGTTTTCGCCGCCGCCCGGCCGAAGTGGAGGGAGGGGGGCCTGGGGATGGACGTGACCGTCCGGGACGCCATCACCGCCAGCCTGCCCGAACTGGACACCCGCTTCCGCGATCAGCCGCTGGTCGAGGCCCGGCTGCGGAACACGCTCGGAAACACCTACTGGTACCTGGGGGACACCAAGGCGGCCGTGGATCAGTACGAACGGTCGCTCGCGTTGTCGGCGAGTCATCAGAACGCGGACCATCCGGACAGGCTGGCGATCACCGCCAATTTGGCTCTCGGATACTCCGTACTGGGACGCGATGTCGAAGCGTTAAGGATCCAAGAGGAGGTGCTCGATCTGCAATCGAGGACCCTCCCGAACGATCACCCGGACAGACTCAAGCTGATGGGCGAACTGGCGCAGAGTTATTCCGCCGTCGGACGACACGGCGACGCGGTGAGGCTGATCGAGCTAACGGTCGCCCTCCATATGCGGACACCCCTCTTAGAACGCACGCGCATACCCGCTTACGTTCTCAGTGTTGTTAATAGCTTTAGGGTGGTGGGCCGTGGCGACGAGGCCGCCAAACTGCTCGAAGGCATAACGGCGGGGTACGAGCGAACACTTCCGCCGAATGACCCCGTCACACTCGAGTGCAAATGCCTACTGGCCGTTTGTTACGGCATCCTGGGCCGCCGCGCGGCGGCTCTACAGCTTCAGGAGGAGACGCTGACGGCCCAGAAACGGGTAATCGCCCCCGACCACCCGGACATTCTGGAGAGCATGAGCTACCTGGCCAATCACCACATCAGCCTGGGAAAATACCACGAGGCCCTCAAACTGCACGAAGCGGTGTTGTCGACACGAGTGCGGGTGATGCCCCGCGACAACCCGTACGTCGTGGACAGCATGATTGATCTGGGAAGGTGCTACTCCTACCTCAACCGGCACCGCGAATCGCTCGAACTGTACGAGGCGTCCCTGGCCGCGCGGGCCCGAACCTACGCCCCGGATCACCCGCGGACCCTCACGGTGATGTACGCCCTAGCCGGCAACTATTACCAACTGGGCCGCACCGACGAAGCGATCGCGATGTACGAACGCACGCTGGCCGCGCAGAAGCGCGTGTCCCCCCCCGATGACCCGTCGACACTCCAGACGATGCACACGCTCGCGTCGATGTACCCGGCGAGTCGGGCCGCCGAAGCGGTCAAGTTGGGCGAGGAGGCCCTGGCCGCACACAAACGGATCTACGGTCCCGACGATCCGAAAACGCTCAGGAATATGAACAACCTCGCCATCGCCTATTCCGCGGCGAAGCGGCACGAGGAGGCGGTCGCCCTCGTCCGCGACACCGTCGCCCGCACCGAAACCGCCTTCGGCCCCCCTCACCCGGAGACCCTCCACCACATGTGGACCTGTGTGGAAACGCTGGTCGCGGCCGGGCGGGGGGCCGAGGCGGTGCCGGTGATCGACGAGTGCGTCCGGCGGGGCGGGAGTAAACCGGAATCGGCCGCGATGGTCTCGGCGGTGATGGACTTCCGGCTCCGGCACTTCCAGAAGGCGGGCGATGCCGCCGGGTGCCGGGCGACGGCGGAGATGTGGGAGAAACTGGACCGCCCGGATGCCGCCAATTGGTACGTCGCGGCGGGTATGCGGGCGGTCGCTTCGGCCGTCTCCGCAAAGGCCGGCTTACCTGCCGAAGCGGCCGCCGACGCGGCCCGAGCAATCGGGAGCCTTCAGAAGGCGGTGAAGGCGGGGTTCAAGGACGCCGCGCGCATCAAACGGGACGAAGATCTCCACCCGCTCCGCGGGCGGGACGACTTCAAGAAGTTGCTCGCCGACTTGGAAGCCAAGTTTCCGCCGATGAAGGAAGTGCTGCCTCCGCCGCGGGCGGACAAGTAGGCGAACAGCGGACTCGCATCCCGTCGTCGCGCCGCTGACGGTCACTTCCCCTTCAGTTGGTCGGCCACCTCGCCCTTCGGCAGATTGGGGGTGGCCTTCAGCAGCGTCATCATGTTCTTCTTGTACGCCTCCACCCCCGGCTGGCCGTACGGGTTGGTGCCGCTCAGCCGCCCCTCCACCACCGTGGCGATCATCAGCATCTGCATGAGCTGGCCAATGACGTGCTCGTGGATCCCCGGCAGGATCAGGTCGGCCGTCGGGCGGGCGGCGTCGGCGTACGCCTGGGTCGTCCCCTTGATGGCCGCGTCCAGGATGTCCGGGTACCCCTTGCGGCTGAACTGGTTCAGGTCGTCCTCGTTCCGGTCGGACATGCCCAGTACGATGGGCGAGTGCTTCGCCTGCCGCACGATCAGGTTGTTGATCACCTTGTCCCGCGTGCCCTCCTGGTGTTGCTGCCCGCGGCTGTGCAGGTCACGGGTGTACACGCTGGTAATCGGCGTCGCCCCGCGGTTGCTCTTGCCCAGGCTCTCGCTCAGCAGTTGGTCGTACCAGAAGCCCACGCTCTCCAGTTTGCGGTTCCACACGGCCATCACGCGGCCGGTCTTGCCCAACTCTTCCGTCATCAGGTGGTTGACGGCGGCGTACTGGAGCACCGGGTTGCGGTCGAACGGCTCTTCCAGGAACCGTTTGGTCATGGCGGCGGCGCCGAGGAGCAGCGCCCGCACGTCCAACCCCATGACGGCCGCGGGGAGCAGCCCGACCGGGGTGAACACGCTGAACCGCCCGCCCACGTCGTCCGGGATGGTCAGGATGTCGTCGTCGGGGATGCCCTCGGCCTTGGCCAGGTCGCGGAGCTTGCCCTTCGGCCCGGTGACGGGCACGAGCAGTTGCTTCAGCCAGTCGGACTTCGGCCCGTAGAACTTGGTCATCTCCGCCCGCACCGCCCGGTACGCGGCGGCCGTTTCCATCGTGCCGCCGCTCTTGCTGATGACGATCGCGCCCCACCGCTCCTCGGGCAGTTCCGGGTCCACGCACACGTTCTCGAACAGCTCGAGCAACTCCGCCAGGGCGTCGTTATCGACGTTGTTCCCCTCGAAGTACACCCGCGGCTTGCCCATCCGCATCTTGGCGGGCAGCTCGTTGTGGTACGTGTGGCAGAGCGCGTCGAAGAGGGCCTTCGCCCCCAGGTAGCTGCCGCCGATGCCCAGCACCACCACCCGGTCGGTGTTCTCCTTCAGCCGCTGGGAGAGCCGCAGCACCTTGCCCAGTTCGCTCGCGTCGCCCTTACGTCGGAACTGGTCGAGCATCTGCTGGGGCAGGTTGATGAACCCGGCCTGCAACGGCTGCAACCGCGGCGGCGCGTTCTGCAACTCCCGCTCGGCGGCCACCTGCCCGCGGACGGTGTTCAGCTTGGCCTTCATCGCCTCGACGCGGTCGTCGGCGAGCAGGTGCTTGGCCTGCAACTCGGCCAGGGGGGTCCAACTGTCCGCCGGCGGGGTGAGCAGGCGGGCGTACTGATACTCGATGTTCTCGTCGGGCAAGTGCATGAGGCGCCTCGAAGCGTGCCGCGGGCCGCCCGCCTCCCCCAGGCGAGACGCCCGACACCGAAATAGCTACTGTGGACTACTCTACGTCATCAATCCCACCGCGGAAGCCGAATCCGATGAACGCTCACGACTTGATCCGAGAGTTGCGTGAAGTATCCCGCACCAAGATCGTGCTGATGGTGGCGGACGGGCTGGGCGGGCTGCCGCTGACGCCCGGCGGGAAGACCGAACTGGAGACCGCCAACACCCCGAATCTCGACGACTTGGCCCGCGTCGGCACGTGCGGACTGAGCACCCCCGTACTGCCCGGCGTCACCCCCGGCAGCGGCCCCGGCCACCTGGGTTTGTTCGGGTACGACCCGCTCGAATACCGGATTGGCCGGGGCATCCTCGAAGCCCTGGGCATCAATTTTCCGGTCACGTCGAAGGACGTGTGCATCCGCGGCAACTTCTGCACCCTGGGGGCGGACGGCACGATCATCGACCGGCGGGCTGGGCGGCCGACGACCGAGCGGTGTAAGGAAGTCGTGGCGAAACTGCGGACGATTACGGTGAGCGGGGCGGAGGTGTTCGTCGAGCCGGTGAAGGAGCACCGCTTCGTGCTGGTGTTCCGCGGGGACGGGCTGGGCGACCGGGTGAACGACACCGACCCGCAGGCCGTCGGCGTGCCCCCGCTGAAGGCCGAAGGGGCCGACGCGGCGAGCCAGAAGACCGCCGCCGTGGTGAACGAGTTCATCGCCAAGGCGAACGAGGTGCTGAAGGGCGACGCCCCGACGAACGGCGCCACCCTCCGCGGGTTCGCCAAACAGCCGGCCATCCCCACCGTGCAAGACGTGTACGGCCTGCGGGCGGCCGCCATCGCCGTTTACCCGATGTACAAGGGGCTGGCTCGGCTAGTGGGCATGGACATCCTCGACGCCGGCGACACCCTCGACACCCAGGCCGAGCGGCTGAAGGCGGCGTGGAACGACTACGACTTCTTCTTCCTGCACTACAAGTACACCGACAGCACGGGCGAGGACGGCAACTTCGCCGAGAAGGTGAAGAAGACCGAGGCGTTCGACGCGGTGATCCCGAAGGTGCGGGCGCTGAAGCCGGACGTGCTCATCGTGACCGGCGACCACAGTACGCCGAGCAAGATGAAGAGCCACAGCTGGCACCCTGTGCCGACGGTGATCGTGAGCGACCTGTGCCGCCCGGACGGGTTCGGCAAGTTCGGCGAGGGGCCGTGTCGGAGCGGCGGGCTGGGGCAGTTCCCGGCCAAGCACCTGATGCTGTGGGCGATGGCGCACGCCGGCCGCCTGGGCAAGTACGGGGCGTGAGGAACCACCGACCTCACTCCCCCTTGTAAACCTTCTGAAACAGCACGTTCTTCTTCGAGGTCATCGGGCCGATGGTGGCCAAGGGTGACTACACGAGCGGTCGCGTCGGCTACGAATTAAAACGTCCGGGCGATCATCGCTGGATACTCGGGACCGACAGCCTTGGACGTGACTTCTTCAAGCGCATCGTTCGTGGGATCGGCATTTCGTTGTCGTTGGCGGCTAGACCGAACGCGGCCTTAGTGAAGATGATTGGAATGGCGTTCTTATAATTGGTCATCTTGGTGAAAAGGTCAATGGTCTTGGTCAGGCCGGTACCGGCCGCACCCGAGGGAAGACTCG
>JANNDF010000501.1:0-5220 GCA_031387445.1 Planctomycetia bacterium | reverse complement strand
GACTAAATAGATTGGTATGGAACCGATCAGCGGCGATGCGCTCCGGGGGCACCTGGAGACGATGGTGCTCGCCTCCCTCGAACTGGAGGAGGCGCACGGCTTCGAGGTCCTCCGCCGGCTGACGGAAGCCGGGAACGGGGCGCTACGGCTGAAAGAAGGGTCGCTCTACCCCGCCCTGTATCGGTTGGAGGAGGCGGGGCTGATTGCCAGCGAGTGGGCGGACGAGTCGGCCCCCCGGCGGGGGCCGCGGCGGCGGGTGTACCACCTCACCCGGAAGGGACGGGGGCGGCTGGCGGCCGGGCGGCAGGAGTGGCGGCAGTTCGTTCACGTCATCGGCACCATCCTGGGGGCGACGGCATGACCGCGTTCATGATCCTCGTGGAACGAACTGTCCGCCCGGTGTTCGCCGGCCCGCGACGGAAACTGCGGATGCGGGAGGAACTGCTCGCGCACCTGGAAGGGGTGTACGCCGACGAACTGGCCCGCGGGGGCGACCGGACAGCGGCCGAGGCCGAAGCCGTGCGACGGTTCGGCGACCCGGCCGCCCTGGCCGCCGAGTTGCAACAGTCGGTGTCGTCCCGCGACCGCTTCGACGCCCACCTGCACCGCCTGTTCGGCTGGCACCCCGGCCGATCGACAACCGGGTATGCCGCCCGGTTAGCCGGACTGGTGGCCGGGATGATCTTCCTCTGGTTCGTGCTCACCCTCGTCGCCACCGGACTGCGACGGGAAGCGGACCCGACCGTGCCGACCGCCGCCCAACTGGTGCAGTTGTTCGGGGCGCTGCTGGCGTTCGCCCCGCCCGCCCTGTTCGCGCTCGTTGCTGTCGCCGTCCGCGTCCGCGCCTCCTTGTTCGGCGCGTTCGATGCGCCGCGGTCGTGGCGGCGGGTGGTTCTCCTCGCGGCCCTGTCAGGCGTGGTAGTGCCGGCCGCGGGTGTGGGGTTCTACCTCGCCGGCGTGCCGGAGGCCGGCGAGATCCTGTTCGCGCTCACGCCGCTCTCCGTCGTCGGCACGGTCGTCGGTTACCTGCTGGTGCCACTGCTGCTGGTCTGGGTGGCGTGGAAGTCCGGCCCGACGGCCATCCGACAGGCCGAGTGGGCGGCGCTCGACGTGGGGCAGTAGCGGCCGCCAGTGTTCTGCTCGCTCCGCGAGCGGTCTTCAGAACCCGCTCGCGGAGCGAGCAGAACACTGGCTACCGCGTCCACTTCGCCACCCGCCCGTCCGGGCCGACGGCCCAACCCGCACCCCCCTTGAACGCCACACTGTTGAAGCTCCCGCCGTCGAGCGGTTGCCACCCCTTCCCGCCGTCGCTCGCGTCCGCCCCGGACGTGCCCACCGCCACCCACCGCCCATTCGCCCACGCCACCCCGGAGCGGAATGCCAGCGGGTCGGTCAGCTTCCACGTCGTCCCGCCGTCGGTCGTGACGGCCGCGTGCGCCCCCGTCTCCGTCGGCTTGGTGTAATCCCCGCCGACCACCACGCCGTTGCTGGCGTCGCGGAAGGCGATGCCGAACACCCCCGCCGACTTGCTGCCTGCGGCCAGCGGGGTCGCCTGCACGCCCCACGTCTTGCCGCGGTCGGTGCTGTGGAACACCCGCCCTCCGTTCGGCCCGCCGGTCACGAACCACGCCCCGTTCTCCCCGTGCGTGATGAGGCACGTCCCGCTCGCCGCGAACGCCCCTTCGTCCGCCAGTGCCGCGGGCATCTCGCCCGTCAACGGCTGCCACGTCTTCCCGTCGGTCGTGTGAACGAGCTGGAACTTGCCGCCGACCGGATCACCCAGCGCGAGGCCGTGCGTCTCGTCCCAGAAGGCGATGGCGTCGAAGAACCCGGCCGCGTCGGGGTTGGTGAATTGAAGTGCCCACGTCGCCCCGCCGTCGGTCGTCTTGTAGATGCGCGACTTCTCCCCTTGCCCGGCGGCCAGCACATAGGCCACCTCCGGCCCGAACGCCTCCACATCCCGGAAATCCAACTCCACCGCACCAGACACCACGTTCACCGCCCACGTCTTCCCGCCGTCGGTGGTGCGAACCACCGTACCGCCGGTGCCGCTCGCCCACACCACATCGGCGCTCACCACGCTCAACCCGCGGAACTTCGCCGAGGTGCCGACAGCTTGCACCTCCCAGAATAGCGACGGGACGTGCGGCGGTGTCGGGGCGGTGGGGTCGGGCCGCCGGCCGACGATCGGGTTGCCGTTCAGCCACACCACCAGGGCGATCACCCCCAGCACGGCAGCCACGCCGAGTACCAGGAAGAGCACCGGCCGCGACTTCGGCGATTCGACGGGGGTGGTCATGCGGCACACGCGGGGAACTGGGGCGGAGTCAGGGTATCCCGAAGGCCGCCGTAGGGCAGTAGACACCCGGCCCGGATTTCTCGAAATCACAACTTGACTTCCACTTCTCGCAATTGAATAATCAGCATATCGAGTTTCGTTTTTCGCAACAGGGGGAGTCGGCATGTCTGTCGCCGTCCCGGTGTGGTTTGCCGAACTGTCCGACGAGGACCGCGAGTTCGTCCGCCGGTTCGTCCTGGCGTCCGGGTCGCTCAAGGACCTCGCCGAGAAGTACGGTGTGTCGTACCCGACCATCCGCGTGCGGCTGGACCGGCTGATCGAACGGGTGACGGCCGCCGAAGCCGCGGCAACGGCCGACCCCTTGGAGCGGAAAGTGCGGGTGCTGGTGGCCGACGGCACCCTGGACGCCGCCGTCGGCCGACAACTCCTCGCCGCACACAAGGCGAGCAAAAACGAGGGGGCCAAGTCATGACCGCGGAGCCGTGGTTCGATCTGCCGACGCAAATCGGGCTGGGCGTCGGGCTGGGGGTGTTCGCCGGGGTGTGGGGGTCGGCGCTGGGGATAATGGGCGGGTTGCTCATCCCGAAGGGCAAGGGGAAGGGAGCCGTGTTCGGCCTGCTGTTCCTCGGTCTGGCACTCGGGCTGGGATCGCTCATCGCCGGCGTGGTGGCGTTCGCGGTCGGGCAACCTTACGGCGTGTGGTACCCGCTACTGCTGCCGGGGAAACTGCTGACCCTGCTGGCTGGCATCTTCGTGTTCGTCGCCCGGCACCGCTACCGGCAGGTGGAACTGCGGAAGATGCAGGCGGAGGAGATGACTTCGTAGGTGGGGCCGGCGTCCCGCCGGCCAACGAGGAGACCGGTGGGACGCCGGCCCCACCAGTCAGTCTTTCACCGCCGCGGTGCCACCGGTCACGCTTTGCACGACGTCGGTGGACGGCCCAGGAAGGACCGGCTTACCCATGTTGGTAGCTGGTGCCCCTGCGTGACAGAACGGGTTGCACCCGGCCATGAACAGCAGCGCGAACGCGGTGGCCGCCCACGGCGCCCGCTGGTGTAGCCACTTCCACACCCGCTCGCGTCTGGTCGCGCAGTCGGCCGTCATCACCCGGCCGTCGGGTCGGCGATAGATGCGCAGGCACGGCGTCTTCTCGCCGGTCGTCACCAGCGCCACCGCCTCGGCCCGCGTCAGTTCGCTCACGTCGTGAACGCTCTGTTTGCACTGGTCACAGAACCGGGTGCGGTCGTCGCCGTGCATGGCGTCCCACGCCACCGAGCACGGCACGGGAATCGAGATGGCGTCCAGGGCATCGACGGTGGGTAGCGGGATCATCGGTTCGTCTCCGGGCACACTCACCCACCGACGATTCTAACCGGGCGGCGGTTTGAACGAAAGGGATCCGCACCCCTGCCCGTGCCTACAATGACGGGTGCCAGGGGTGCCTGCCGTGGGTCGGCGGGCTGAGAGTACACCCTTCGAACCTGAGCGGGTTATGCCGCTCAGGAAGGCGCTTTAGGAGTGCGGAACGCGGAATTCGGAGTGCGGAATACCAGTCCGTCACTCGTCTCCGTCTTCATTCCGCACTCCCACCTCCGCATTCCGCACTCCCATGACTCAGATCGAAGCCGCCCGCAAGGGCGAGACCACGCCCGAGATGCTGTTCGTCGCCAAGCGGGAAGACCTGGACCCGGAGTTGATCCGCTCGGAGGTCGCCCGCGGGCGGATGGTCATCCCGGCGAACGTCGAGCACCTGAAGGGCAAGCTGGAGCCGATGGCCATCGGCGTGGCCAGCCTGTGCAAGATCAACGCGAACAACGGCAACTCGGCCGTGACCGGGAAGGTGGAAGACGAACTGGAGAAGCTGCACACGGCGGTGCATTTGGGTGCCGACACGGTGATGGACCTGAGCACCGGCGGGAACATCGACGGCATCCGCCGGGCGATCATCGACGCCAGCCCGGTGCCCATCGGCACGGTGCCGGCGTACCAGGTGATCCAGCAGGTGAAGGACCCGAAGGACATCACCGCGCGGATGCTGCTCGACATGGTCGAGCACCAGGCCAAGCAGGGCGTGGACTACATGACCATCCACGCCGGGGTGCTGCTCGAACACGTCCCGCTCGCCCGCAACCGCATCACCGGCATCGTGAGTCGCGGCGGGTCGCTCATGGCCGGGTGGATGGTGGCGCACCACCAGCAGAACCCGTGGTACACGCACTTCGACGAGTTGTGCGACATCATGAAGGCGTACGACGTGACGTTCTCGCTCGGCGACGGCCTGCGGCCTGGGTGCCTCGCCGACGCCAACGACGCCGCCCAGTTCGCCGAACTCAAGACGCTGGGTGAACTGACGCTGAAGGCGTGGGAACGAGGCTGTCAGGTGATGGTCGAGGGGCCGGGGCACATCCCCATGCACCTGGTAAAGATGAACGTGGACAAGCAGCGGGTGGAGTGCCACGAGGCACCGTTCTACGTCCTCGGCCCGCTGGTGACGGACATCGCCCCCGGGTACGACCACATCACCAGCGCCATCGGTGCGGCGATCGCGGCCGAAGCCGGGGCGGCGATGCTCTGCTACGTCACGCCGAAGGAACACCTGGGCCTGCCGAACAAGGACGACGTGCGGCAGGGGGTGATCGCGTACAAGATCGCCGCCCACGCCGGCGACATCGCGCGGGGCCGCAAGGGCGTCCGCGACCGCGACGACGCGCTGTCCAAGGCGCGGTTCGAGTTCGACTGGAACGAGCAGTTCGCGCTCAGCCTGGACCCGGAAACCGCCCGCCGGATGCACGACGAGACCCTGCCGCAGGACGTGTTCAAGAGCGCCAAGTTCTGCAGCATGTGCGGGCCGAAGTTCTGCTCCATGCGGATCACGCAGGACGTGCGGAGGCTGGCCGACGAGGCCGAGCGGGTGAGCCTGA
>JANNDF010000484.1:0-1178 GCA_031387445.1 Planctomycetia bacterium | reverse complement strand
CCGGGCCGCGGTGAACCGGCGGAAGAAGGGGTGACATCGGAACCCAGGGCTTCCGCCCTGGGCTACGGACGGCGGTCCCTCCGGGACGCAGGACACTCCAGCCCCCCCCGCCGCGAAGGGGCCGTCGGATGTAGCCCAGGGCGGAAGCCCTGGGTAGATTGGTTCCATGTCCTCCCTCCTGGCCCTTGTCGAGTCGGACACGCACGTCTGCTGCCGGTATCGCATTCTCGCCTTCCGCCCCGCGGTGCAAGCGGCCGGTCACACGCTCACCGTCCGGGCCTTCCCGCGAGACATCATCGCCCGCCTGCGGTTGTTCGCCGTCGCCCGCCAGTTCGACGTGGTCGTCGTCCAGCGGAAACTGCTCTCACTCGCCGAACTGGTCATCCTGCGGCGGTTCGCCCGCAAGCTGCTGTTTGACCTCGATGACGCCGTCTGGCTGCGCGACTCGTATTCGGCGAAAGGCTTCCACAGCGGCAAGCGGCAGCGGCGCTTCCAGGCCACCGTGCGGCGGTGCGACGCGGTGATCGCCGGCAACCGTTTCCTCGCCGACGCGGTACGACCACTCAACCCGAACGTGGTGGTCATCCCCACTTGTGTGGACCCGACCGCGTACCCGCTCGCCGAACACGCGCGACCGGCAGGGGAAGCGCGGTTGGTGTGGGTCGGGTCGAGCAGTACGTTGCAAGGCTTGGAGCGGAACCGCGAGATGCTCGACGCCGTCGGGCGGGCGGTGCCGGGCGTGCGGCTCGCGGTCGTGTGCGACCGCTTCCCGACGTTCGAGCATCTGCCGGTTGATGCGGCGCGGTGGGACGGGGCGACCGAAGCGGCCGAGATCGCGGCGAGTGACATCGGCATCGGGTGGGTGCCCGACGACCCGTGGAGCCGCGGCAAGTGCGGGCTGAAACTGTTGCAATACATGGCCGCAGGGCTGGCGGTGGTGGCGAACCCGGTGGGCGTGCAAACTGACATCATTTCGCCAGGCGAAACGGGATTGCTCGCCACCACGAGCGAAGAATGGGTGAACGCGGTTCACACGCTGGCGAATGATCCGCATCTGCGGCGACGCCTCGGGCGGGCTGGACGCGAACGGGTGGAACGGGAATACTCGGTGGCCGTCGGCGGCCGGCAGTGGGTGGAGATACTTTCCGGGTGAACCCCGGCAGTGATGCCGGGGGTGG
>JANNDF010000340.1:0-3793 GCA_031387445.1 Planctomycetia bacterium | reverse complement strand
TCCGACCACGCCGGGGAGACCTTTTCAGTCGAGACGGAGGACGAGGTGCTGAGCGTGTGCCTGGAGAAGACCCGGCGGCGGTTCGACAGCGGGGAGCCGCAGACGCGGTACCGGTTCGAAGTGGTCGACCGCCGGGCGGTGCCGGCCGACGGCGGGGAGGACTGACCAGACCTTGTCTTGTTGACGACATCTTGAGCGGGCTGGACCGGATCGGGGAGACCGTGGGCATGCAGAGTTCGACCGAACGGGATCGGCTGGTGCGAGCGGCGGAGCTGGCCCCGGCGGTGGCGGGCGACGAGTCGCCGGCGTACTCGTGCCCGAAGAGACCTCGGCGGTGTCCCCAGCCGCAGCTCCGGGCCTGCCTGATACTGCGGACGCACATGAAGCAGTCGGACCGCGGGATCGCCGAGCTGCTGGCGGCGTACGACGACCTGCGACGGGTACTCGGCTCGGCCCGCGTGCCCGACTCCTCCACCCCACAGCGGCTCGCCGCCGCCGAGCCGACTTCGCGGAACGGAGGCGGCTTGCGTCAAGCCGGGAGGAAAGTGCTTGACGGGGACCGCGTGCGGACTGAAACTGCCCCGAAACATCCACCAATCTTTCCGGACGCAGTCATCGGGGCAGGACCGCACTGGCCTGCTTTGCACGCCGTGTCCGCCGCCCGTCCCGCGGTCACACCCCCTATCGGAACTCACACCATGCACGCCATCCGCTGCCATTGGGCTGTCGCCCTCGCCCTCGGCCTGCTCGCCTCGTTCCCGCTCTCAGCCCAGGAGAAGAAGCCGGCCGACGACAAGAAACCGGCCGACGACAAGAAGCCGTTGGCGGAGGTCAAACCGCCCGCCCCGCCGCTGCCGCAGGCCGAGGCGCTGAAACGGCTGTCACTGCGGGCCATCGGCCCGTGCTTCACCCCCGGCCGGATCGGGGACGTGGCGGTCGATCCGAAGAACCGCAACGTCTGGTACGTGGCCCTATCGTCCGGCGGGGTGTGGAAGACGACCAACCGCGGCACCACCTGGAAACCGATCTTCGACGACCAGGGGTCGTACAGCATCGGCTGCCTGGCCGTCGATCCGATGAACCCGCAGGTGGTGTGGGTGGGCACCGGGGAGAACCAGAGCCAGCGGAGCGTCGGGTTCGGCGACGGTCTGTACCGCAGCGACGACGGCGGGGCAACGTGGAAGAACGTCGGGCTGAAGAACTCCGAGCACCTCGCCAAGCTCCTCATCCACCCGACGAACACGGACACGGTGTACGTGGCGGCGCAAGGCCCGCTGTGGGCGTCCGGCGGCGACCGCGGGCTGTACAAGACGACCGACGGCGGGAAGACGTGGAAGGCGGTGCTGACGGCGGGCGAGGACACCGGGGTGACGGACGTGTGCTTCGACCCGCGAGACCCGGAGGTGCTGTACGCGGCCACCTACCAGCGGCGGCGGCACGTCGGGGTGCTCATCGGCGGCGGGCCGGAGGCGGGCATGCACAAGAGCACCGACGGCGGGAAGACGTGGACCCGGCTGAAGGACGGGCTGCCGGAGGAGAACCTCGGCCGCATCGCGCTGGCGGTGTCCCCGCAGAAGCCGGACGTGGTGTACGCCCACATCCAGACGGCGCAGAAGGAGCGGGGGGCGTTCTACCGGTCCGAGGACGGCGGCAAGAAGTGGGAGAAGAAGGGCGTGGCGGCGGTCCAGGACGGCCAGTACTACGGCGAGATCTACCCGGACCCGCACAAGTTCGACAAGGTGTGGGTGATGGACATGACGGTGCGGGTGACGGAGGACGGCGGGAAGACGTTCCGCGGGATGACCTGGGGCGTCCACCCGGACCACCACGCACTGGTGTTCGACCCGGCCGACCCGGACCACCTGATCTCGGGGAACGACGGCGGGCTGTACGAGAGCTACGACGGCGGGAAGACGTGGCGGCACTTCAACACCCTACCCACCGGCCAGTACTACCGCGTCACCACGGACAACGCCTACCCGTTCTACAACGTGTACGGCGGGCTCCAGGACAACGGGTCGCAGGGCGGGCCGGCCCGCAGCCGCAACCGGGTGGGGGTACGGACGAGCGACTGGTGGAGCGCCGGCGGGGGCGACGGGTTCCAGCCGCGGATCGACCCGACCGACCCGGAGGTCGTGTACTCGCAGGCGCAGAACGCGGCCGTCAGCCGCACCGACCGCCGCACCGGGGAGGGCAAGTCCATCCGCCCGCGGGACCGGGACGTGCGGTTCCACTGGGACACCCCGCTGCTGCTCAGCCCGCACAACCCGAAGCGGGTGTACCTGGCCGGCAGCAAACTGTTCCGCAGCGACGACCGCGGGGACACCTGGAAGGCGGTGTCCCCGGACCTGACCCGCAACCTGGACCCGACCAAGCAGGAGGTGATGGGTAAGGTGTGGGGGGCGGACGCGGTGTCCAAAAACACGTTCACCACTGCCCTGAGCTGTGCCACCAGCTTCGACGAGTCGCCGCTGCAAGAGGGGCTGCTGTACGTCGGCACCGACGACGGCCTGCTCCAGGTGTCCGCCGACGGCGGGCTGACGTGGCGGAAGGAGGAATCGTTCCCTGGCGTCCCGCAGCACGCCTACGTCACCGACGTGTTCGCCTCCGGCAACTCAGTCAACACCGTGTACGTGGCGTTCAACCACTACCAGCGTGGGGACTTCAAGCCGTACTTGCTAAAGAGCACCGACCGCGGCCGGACGTGGGCGAGCGTGGCCGGCAACCTGCCCGCCCGCCACTGCGTGTGGAGCGTGGTCGAGGACCACGTGAACCCGGACCTGCTGTTCGCCGGCACCGAATTCGGTCTGTTCGTGACCATCGACGGCGGGGCGACCTGGTCGAAGGTGCCCGGCTCCCCGACCGTCATGTTCCGCGACTTGGAGGTTCAGAAGCGGGAGGGCGACCTGGTGTGCGGCACGTTCGGCCGAGGCATGTACATCCTGGACGACTACGCCGCCCTGCGGGGGTTGACCGCCGAGGCGCAGGCGAAGGACGGTGCGGTGATGCCGGTGCGGAAGACGCTGGCGTTCGCCGATCTGTCGTACACCCGCGCGTCGGGCGAGTTCGCCGCCCCCAACCCGCCGGCCGGGGTGCTCGTCACCTACCACCTGCGGGAGTCGGTGAAAGACAAGCTGGTGCTGAAGGTGACGGACGCGGCCGGGAAGGTGGTGACCGAGTTGTATGCGCCGAGCACTGCCGGGGTGCATCGCATCAACTGGGACCTCCGCGGCGCCGCGGCGGCGCCGGCCCGTCCGGGGGGCGGCGGTCGGCCGGACGGCGGGGGTGAGGGCGAGCAACCCCCCGGCGGGGACGAGCCCCCCCCCCGTCCGCGGTTCGGCGGTGGGGCGCCGTTGGTCAAGCCCGGCAAGTACACGCTGACGCTGACGAAGGTGGTGGACGGCAAGGCCGTCCCGCTGTGCGACCCGCAGACGGTCGAAGTGGTGGCGTTCCCCAGTCCCTCCCCGTCCGACCGTAACAGCCGCTGAATCTTGATCTTCCCCACGGAAAGTGGACAGTGATTTAGCGGTTGTCCGGGTTCTTCGTCCGCTCGAACTCGTCCGGGGTCATGTACTCCAGGGTCGAGTGCCGGCGGACGCGGTGATCAAACGCCTCGATGGACTCGAAGATCGACGCCTTCGCCTCGTCTCGAGTGGCGTACCTCTGGTGGTGGACCAACTCCACTTTCATCCGACCGAAGGTGCTCTCGATCACCGCGTTGTCCCAACACTGGCCCACCCCGCTCATGCTCCCCACCAGTTCGTGCCGACGCCGTTCCGCCTGGAAGTGGTCG
>JANNDF010000279.1:0-2219 GCA_031387445.1 Planctomycetia bacterium | reverse complement strand
CCTTTCAGTCACTGCTTCACCTCTTCTGCAACATCACCAGTGCGCCTACGGACGTCTACGTCTTCCAGAAGGTGGCTCTTAACTTGCTTGGCTACGGCACGTTCATCTATCCGCCGCCAGCTCCGCCCGGTGGCTGGGATGGCTTTACTGCTTATCCGATCCGGTACTGATCGGGCACAAAGGCACGCCGCCCCAGGAACTTCAAGTGAGTCGTGAGCCATGTGGCCTTGCTTGAAGTGGTGCGGTTTGCCTCCGGGTGCGTACCGTCGACGCGAACGGCAGGCAAAGCCTGCTGTCCCTTCATTACCGATCTCCGCGTCTCGCAACATCTACCTCCTTTCGGTTCGGCGTTTCCCACGCCTCACGTCACCGCCGCCGACGCGGCCACCACCGGCTCGATCTTCTTCACCTCGTAGCCCAGCTCCTTCGCCCGGCGGTGGAACTGCTTCTCCACCTTCTGACGGGTCTGGTCCGCGTACGCCTGCTCCGTCTGCTTCACGTAACCCACCCCGTGACGCATCAGCGCGTACACGATCCGGGCCAGCTTGTGCGCCGCCGCCGTGATCGCCTTCGGGGCACCCAACCGGCCCCGCTGCCGCCGCAGGTACGCGCCCAGGTAACTGGTGCTCCGCATCAGGCCCCACGCCGCCAGACGCAACGCGCCGGCCGCACGGTTCTTCCCCAGCCGGGTCCGACTCGACTGCACCTTCCCGCCCGTCTTCTTCCAGTTCGGGCACAGGCCCAGCCAGCTCGTGAAGTGCTTCACCGTCGGCCACTTCGTGAAGTCCGTGCCCAGCTCGCTGACCAGCGTCAACGCATGAATGGCGTCGATCCCCTCGATCGCCGTCAGGTCCACCCCGGTCGACAGGTACAACGCCTCACGCACGTCGAACGTCGGGTCGTGCGGCTTCTTCCCACGCACCCGCGTCTGCTTCGGTAGCGGCGGTAACGCGCTCGTGCGGCGCATGGTCTTGAGGTGCTCGGCGATGCTCCGGTCCAGGTCCGCGACGGCCTCCCGGTACGCGTCCCACATCTTCAGGCACAGCCGCAACTCGGTCACATGCTCGGGGCGGTACCGCCCGTCCAACGCGGTGCCGATCTCCTCGCCCGTGTGCCGGCACCGGCGGTCCCGCAACGTCGCCAGGACCATCGGATCACGCTCCCCGGCCACGATCGCCCGGATGATCTTCAGGCCCGTGACCCCGGTGACGTCGCCCAGAACCTTGGTCAGTTTGAGGTTCATCAGTTCGAGGGCCTTCTGCATCCGCTGGACGTGCTGGGCGCTCAACCGGACGAGGTTGGCCCGCTGCCGGACGTAGTCCCGCAACGTGTGGGTGGCGTCGTCGGGCTGGAACACGGACGGGAGCATGCCGTGCGTGTGGAGGCGTTGAATCCACTGGCAGTCCCGCTTGTCGGTCTTGGGCCGTCCCTTGATCTGGCGGGCGAAGTGCGGGGCGGTCATGAGCGCGTCGAGTCCGGCTTCCAACAGGGTGAGGAACAGGACGTGCCCGTACGCCCCGCTGGCTTCGAGGGCGACGCTGGTGACGCCGCAGAGCTTGAGCCAGGCGACGAGCTGCCGCAGGCCGGGCGTGTGGGCGGGGAACTCGCGGACGGTGTCGGAGCCGTCGGGGGTGGCCGCCACACAGACCCAGTGGGTCGAGTCGCCGACGTCGATGCCGGCCGCGTGTCGGCCGGGCACGGGCCCGACGGCCGGAGGTGGGGAAGGAGCGTCTTTCGTCTTGCGAGCCGTCACGTTCGCCTCCACAATGTGGTGGGTGAAGAGGTGCGTGCGGCGGGGGAGTCGGCACGGTGTACCAGCCGTCCCAACGGGATCGACACGCGGAACCCGCACGCGGAGTGGGAGTCCGGGTCGTCACCAGGAGATGAGCCGAAACCGCTCCCCGTCCCGGTCGAACCAGCGGGCCGAGCGCGAGCGCTCCGAGCACCAGAAACCAAACGGGCTTGGTCACCGCACGCCGGGTCTGGGATATCCGCCGACGGAACTCGCCGACAAGTTCCTGGCGATATCGGGCGGTCCCGCAGCACGACCTTGAACCAGGCGCTGCAGCAGACCGGGGCCGCACGTTCGCTTCTCGTGAGTCATCGTCGCTGAGCGGCCCCGGCAGCTGAGCTGTGTCGTTCGGCGGCGGAGGGCTTCAGAGTGGAGAAGAGCGTGAGTGCTTCCGACGTGCTGGTGAACAAGGACCATCATCCGGCAA
>JANNDF010000255.1:0-1591 GCA_031387445.1 Planctomycetia bacterium | reverse complement strand
CGACATGCTGGGCACGTTACGCTTGCAGCAGTGGGAGTTGCGCTTTTCGCGGGACGCCGCCGACGGGCAGGCCCCGGCGGAAATCCTCGACGCCCTGAAACACTGGCTCGCCGCCGTCCGGTAAGTCCGAAACACGAGTCTGAGTGTGGCCGAGAAGAAGACGCTGCTCGCCTGGGTCGATCAGGGGTGCCCGGAAGGCGACGCGAAGGACGCCCCGCCGCCGCGGAAGTTCGCCGACGGGTGGCGGCTCGGCCGCGAGCCGGACGAGGTGCTGTCGATGGACCGGGCGTCGAAGGTTCCGGCCAGCGGGTCGCTGCCCTACGAGTACCACATCCTGGGCAAGCCGTTCGCCGAAGACAAGTGGGTGACGGCCATCGAGGTGCGACCGGAGCAGCGGGCGGTGGTGCACCACATCATCGCCTTCATGCTCCCGCCGGGGTCCACCATGCGCGACGTCCTTGGCCCAGACTTCGGCACGTACATGCTCGGTGCGTATGTGCCGGGCGATCAGCCGGTCATCGGTGGGCCGGGCCAGGCGCGGAAGATCCCGAAAGGGAGCAAGATCATTTTCGAGGTTCACTACACGCCGAACGGGAAGGCGGTGACGGACAAGTCGAGCATCGGTCTCTGCTACACCAAGGAGGCACCGAGTGTCGAACTGTACGGCCTGTCGGTGATGAACGCCGGGTTCCGCATCCCACCCGGTGCCGAGAACCACGAGGTGAAGTCGGAGCACCGGTTCCCGACGGCGGCCACGCTGCTCTCCGTCACCCCGCACATGCACGTCCGCGGGAAGGCGTTCAAGTACGAGATGGTGACGAAGGACGGCAAGCGGGAGACGGTGCTAAACGTGCCGAAGTACGACTTCAACTGGCAGGCCACCTACGACTTCGCCACCCCGGTGCAGGTGCCCGCCGGGGCGAAGCTGGAATGCACCGCGTGGTACGACAACTCGGCAAAGAACCCGTTCAACCCCGACCCCAAGCGGACGATCAAGTTCGGCGACATGACCACCGACGAAATGATGATCGGCTTCGCCCTGTACCACGACACGAAGGAGAAGAAGTAGGTGCCGCCTGCCAGGCGGCACCCGCCCTTTCATGGCTCACACACAACCCCCTATGTTCAGTCGGGGTCAGCATCGCGATGAGCATCGACTGGAAAGAGAGAACTGAAACTTGCGACTTCTGGGTCGGAGTGTTTCCGTCTGAGGAAGTGTACTCCGGTTACGTCGGAGAGAATCCCCGGTTCTACGAACTGTTGGATACCGAAGACGCCGTGCCGCTGTCGCGATTCATCCACGACCAGGGGGAGGATTGGTTCGACCACGACCTGATCGAGATGGGGTTCAAGGCGAATGCAGGGTCAGTAGCGGAGTTGGTACAGGGGTATTCTTACGCCGACCAGTACGCAGACGAATTGGCTCGGCGGTCTACAGAAGTCGGGATTACCGGGGCCAACGGCTTCCTGTTCATCCGCGGCGGCGAGATCGCAGAACCGCGATCCGTGACCGCGGAAGATTTCACCTTCCGCTACGTCGGCCAGATCACGTACCGGATTTGACAACCCAAAGCCCAGACCCCTGGACCCG
>JANNDF010000537.1:0-7457 GCA_031387445.1 Planctomycetia bacterium | reverse complement strand
CCGTCGCCGAACACGCCTTCGGGGTGGCGATGAGGAAGTCGATGGACTCGTCGGCCTGAACTTTCGCGGCATTCATGACCGAACGTAGGTCCGGAACGGCCGCCGCGCAAGCCGCACACCCCCAACTGCGTAACACCTAATGGAGTGGGGAGAAGTTGCTTGAACCATCCGGCGAAGTCGAGCCGGTAGGCTGTAGCGGTCGTGCGGGCAGTAGGCGGGTGAAAGATGCCGGAGAATCGCGTCAACCCCTGTTGGCGGTAGGGGTGCTGCTATTGGATAGTGCGGCACGACCGGCCGAGACATTCGGACTGGACGCGGCGCACGCCATCGGGCATAGAGCGTCTCATCGGTAGAAACCGCCCTGATGGGTGGCTTGAGAGGAACCAACCGTGAAAAACTTCTTCGCCTTCATTGGCGTTCTGGTGGTCGTGCTCGTCGGCGTGGGCATCTGGCAGGGGTGGTTCAAGTTCGCCGTGAACAGCGACGAGAAAATTACCGTTGAAATGGACGGTAAGAAGGTGAAGGCGGACAGCGAGAAGGCCGGCGAGGTGGTGAAGGAGAAGCTGGAAGACCTGAAGAAGAAAGAGGGCGAGACGGCCCCGACCGAGACGACCCCGACGAGCGGCAAAAAACTGGTGGACACCCCCGGCCCGCTGTTCGGCGGCAAGTGAGGTCAGCCGTCGACGTAGCGCGCCCGGAGCGCCACCCGCAGGCGGAACGACAGGCCCAAGTTTGGATAGACGAATTGCCGTAGGGCGGTCAGGTGGCGAGACTCCACCACCGCCCGCACGCCGTCGTCCCCGACCGGGTTGTTGCTCACATCGAGCACGGCCAACCGGCCCAGGTGTGGCGATTGGGCGAGCGTCCGCAACCCCTCGTCGCTGACGTCGTTCGCGGCCAGTTTCAGCACCCTCAACCCGTTCAACACGTCCGTGCTCGCTAGCAGCGAAACCCCCTCATCCCGCAGGCGGTTTTGGCTCAGGTCGAGTTCCCGCACGTCGTTCGCGGTCGTCCGCAGCATCACCCGCAGGCCGTCGGCGGTGATCCCGTTGTTCCGCAGGTCGAGGATCGGCACGCGGAGCAGGGCGGTGCGTTTGGGCAGTAGGTCACGCTGGTAGCTCCACAGGCGGTTGCCGTGCAGCCCGAGCCGGTGCAGCTTCGGCAGTCGCGTCGATTGCACCAGTCGTTCCACCGCCGACGCCCCGAGCATGTTGTCGGCCAGTTCCAGCCGGCGCAGTTCCGGCCAGGTGGCCCGCTCCGCCGCGTACCCCACACCCACGCCGTCGATGTGGTTGACCGCCAGGTCGAGGTCTTCGAGCGTTCCCAAGTGCGGGGAGTCGGCCAGCCGTTGGAGGCCGTCGCACCCGATCTCGTTGCGGCCCAGATTGAGCCGGCGGAGGGTCGTCAGGTGGGCGCATTCGGCCACCGCCGCGGCGAGCGGTTCCCCCTGGTGTTGGGCGAACACCGTCAGCCCCACCAGCCGACTCAGGTGGGGGGAGGCGAACACGGCGTCGTGGTGGCCACCCACGTCGAGCAGGTGAAGGTCGCGGACGGGGGCGTGGGCGAACAGGTCGTCACCGCGGGCAAGGAACTGGCGGGCGGCCAGGTTGACCGCGTGGACGAACCCGCGACGGAAGACGGGGGCGGTGGCGATGCCGGCGAGCGGGGCGACCCAGTCGGCGGCGTGCGCCGCGACCAGACGGGTCTCTCGGTCGGCGAGGGCGGTGCGGCGGCGGTCGCCGGCGGGCAGCTTGGCCAGGGCGAGTTGCACGCGAACGAAGTCCGCCCGCGGGTGGTCACCCAGGTCGTCCAGCCAGTCGGCGTACACCAGCCGCGGGCCGTCGTCGTCGGGCCGGTCGAGAACGCGGGCGAGTAACCCGGCAAGGGAGGGCATCGGGGCGTCCTTGACCGCACCAGCGGCGGACAAGGATAGGTCACGAATCGCCGGCCGTCACTTGGGGATATCGCGGCGGAGGTCGCAGTAGTGTTGCCCGGTGACGGACTCGATCTTGGCGGGTCGCTTGCCGGCAGTGTTGTACGAGATCCGAAGGGTGTCGCCGTTCAGTTCGTAGACGCAATCCCATTGCGGTTTGGTATTGGCGTCACCCCAGGTCATCGTCTTCGGGTCGGTGCTGGGGTCGATGGACCAGGTCTACGGCACACCATTTGCCGCCGACCCGCCGGTGTTCCACGCCTTCATCTTCCCGTCCGCGGTGAACTCGAACCACTCCGTCCGCCCCTCGGCCGGCTTCCACGTGCCGACGAGTAGTTCGGCGTCGTTCTGCTTCTTCACCACCTTCGGCACCGGGGCGGCGGAGGCCATGCTCACGAGCAAGGCGAGAGTGAGGAGCGGGCGCATGGTGGGCACTCCCGGGGTCACTTGTCGGGCGTCTGGCGGGTGAAGTTGGGGGCGGTGGTCGGGTCGGGCTTGGTCATCGGCTTGCCGGTCGCCCCGCTGTAGGTCAAGTACATGCGGTCGCCGTCGATCACGTACACCACCTGGTACGACGGCTTCGCCTGCCCCTTCGAAGACCACGTCATCCGCCACTCGCGGGCGTCGGGATCGGGGTCCAAGGTGTAGGTGTAGAGGGCGGGGCTGTTCACGCTCCCGCTCGTCCACGCCTTCATTCCCCCCTCGCCGTCGAACTGAAACCACTCCGACCCTTTCCCGTTGTCCGGCTTCCAGGTGCCCACGAGCAGAGTGGCCGTGTCCTGCTTCTTCAGTGCCTTCGGCACCGGGGCGGCAACGACCAAACCCCCCAGCAGGACGAGAGCGAGCAGCGTGCGCATGGCCGGTCTCACTTGGAGGAAGTGTCGCGTGACATGACGTAGAGAGTGAGTCCTTCGCACGGCTCCACTTTCGTCGGCGGCTTCGACCCTTTGCCGATGAAGCCCACTTTGAGTGTGTCGCCGTCCACTTCGTACACGAGGTCCCAGTCGGTCCGCCCCTGCTGGGTGGCCCACTGCATCCGTCGCGGGCTGGCGGTGTCGTCGATGGTCCACGTCCACCCGCTGCCGCCGGGTTCGCCCTTCTGGTGCCGGAGGGTCACCTTGCCCTCGGTGTCGAACGTGAACGTGTTGTACGAGACGGTGTTGTTCTTCCCGTTCACCGTCAGGTCGGTGACGAGCCACGTGCCGATCAGGGCAGTCTTGTCGTCCTGTTTCTTGACCGCTTTGGGCACGGGGGCGGCGGTGGCGAGGCCCGCCAGTAGGACGAGGGCGACGAGCGGGCGCATGTCAGGCCTCACTTGGCGGAAGTGTCACGGGTCATGACGTATAGGGTCAGGCCGTCACCGGGTTCGACTTTCGTCGGCGGGTTGGCCCCATCGTTGATGAAGCCAACCTTCAGGTTGTCGCCGTCCAACTCGTACACCAACTCACGGATCACGAGTCTCTTACCCATCAACAACTGCATCCGACGTGGGCTGGCCGAAGTGTCGAGTGAGAACATCCAGGAGGGGCTGTACATGTCATTCTTCTTTGACCTGAGGGTCACCACCCCTTCGGCGCCGAACACGAACGTGCCGTGAGAGCTGACCGCGTTCTGCCCGCCCTCCGTGTACTCGGTTACCTGCCAGGTGCCCGTCATCGCCGTCTTGTCGTCTTCTTTCTTTAACGCCTTCGGCACCGGGGCGGCGTCGGCGAAGCCCGCGAACAGTGCGATGGTGAGGACCGGATGGAGCGGCCGCACGAGCGTTCTCCAAGGGTCCGTTCAGCATACCCCACTCGTCGGGGCGGGTGTGTAACCGGATTACAACTTCCGCTTGCCCGCGACCGGCACATATTTCGCCGGTTCCGGTTCGCCGACCGCCCGCAGCAGTTCCTCCACCAGGTCGTCGCTCGTTTTGCCCTCGGCCTGGGCCTGGAAGTTCGTCCCAACGCGGTGTCGCAGCACGGGCACGGCCGCCTTCTTGATGTCGTCGATGGCGACGGTGAACCGGCCGTCCATCGCGGCGAACGCCTGCCCCGCCCGCACCAGGTACTGCCCGGCCCGCACGCCCGCCCCCCAGTCCACCGTCCGCTTGATGAACTCCGGGGCGGTCCTGTCCTTCGGCCGGGTGGCCCGAACCAGTTTCACCACGTAGTCGGTCACGAACTCGCTCACCGGCACACTCCGCACCAACTTTTGCAGGTTGGTGATCGCTTTCCCGCTCAGCACCTTCGTCAGTTCGGGCGTCTCGTCCTTCGCCGTCGCGCTGATGATCCGCTTCTCCTCATCGACGGAGGGGTAGTCCACCTTCACGTTGAACATGAAGCGGTCGAGTTGCGCCTCGGGCAGGGTGTAGGTGCCTTCCTGCTCGATCGGGTTCTGCGTGGCGATGACGAAGAACGGGTCGGGCAACTTGTACGTCTCCTGCCCCACCGACACCTCCCGCTCCTGCATCGCTTGCAGCAGCGCCGCCTGCGTCTTCGGCGGGGTGCGGTTGATCTCGTCGGCCAGCAGGATGTTGGTGAACACCGGCCCGCGGATGAACCGGAACTCCCGCCGCCCGTCGTTCTCGTCCAGCACGGTGGTGCCGGTGATATCCGACGGCATCAGGTCCGGGGTGAACTGCACCCGCTTGAAGTTCACGTCCAGAATCTGCGCGATGCTGCTGACCATGAGCGTTTTGGCCAACCCCGGCACGCCGACCAGCAGGCAGTGCCCGCGGGTGAAGACGGCCGCCAGGATTTGCTCGATCACCTCGGCCTGGCCGATGACCACCTTGCCGAGTTGCTCGGTCATCTGGGCGCGGGCGGTGGCGAACTGCGACAGGTAGTCGGAGATGCGGTCAGCGGACACGGCACACCCTTTTCGGCAGCGGGGCAGGTGGGGAACGTGCCAGTATTGTAGGGCGGCGCCCGCCGGCGGCCGGGCGCCGTGCGGGCGGCTACCTCAGGCGGGGGCCGTTCGTGCTACCGATGTCGTTCAGGAACCAGCGGTTGGCGGTGCCGGCCGTGCCGTTCCCGACGGTGTCGTCGAACGCATCCACCCCGAAGTTCCCCCGCAAGGAGTTGAAGAAGATCATGTTGTCGGCCGACCCGTTGGTGAGCACCAGCCCGTCACCGCCGTTCTCCCGCACGCAGTTGTCGGCCACCTTCACCCACGTGGTGCCGCTCAGCAGAATCCCGTCGGCACCGTTCCCTTCCACCCGGTTGCCGGTGACGAACCCGCGGTCCACCCCGATCAGATCGATCCCGTCGCCCGTGTTGTCGAACACCCGGTTGCACGAGATCACCACCCCGACGGTGTCGAACACGGCGATCCCGGACCCGTTGTCGAACACCCGGTTGCCGGCGACGGTCACCCGGTCGGCGGCGGTCACCAGCACCCCGGCCCCGAACGTCTCGGTGCCGGTGTACACGTTCCCGGAGATCGAGTTGTCGGTGAGAGTCGCTGACGCCCCGGTGCTCACCTCGACCCCATTCTGGGCGATCAGGCCGGTCGGACCCGCGCCGCGGATGGTGTTCTCGTGGATGCGAGCGTCGGCGTCCGGGCCGTACACCAGCACCCCGCCCTTCTGGTAGTCGCTGATGGTGTTGCCTTCGAGGGTCGCGGTCGTGCGGCGGCCGTCCCCGTACACCAACACTCCGATGCCGAGTTGCGTGCCGCTCAGCGGGTTGTTGCGGATGCGGGTGATCAGGTTGTTTTCGAGGGCGACGGACCCGCCGTCGAACACCACCACCCCGTACAGCAGCCCATCCGCCTGTTGGGCCGGGCCGGTGATCGTGAACCCGCGGACGGTGACTTTGTCGGCCCCTTCGACGCTCACGATCGCCTGCGAGCCGGTGAGCGTGGCCGGGGCTTCGATGACGGCGAGTCTCGGGTTTCGTGCCCGCAGGGTGATGTTGTCCTTGTCCTCGGAGAACTTTACCTCCTCGCGGTACACGCCGGGGGCGACGACGATTTCGTCCCCGCGGCGGGCGGCGTTCACCGCCGCTTGGATGCTAGTGAACCCGGCCGACGGGATTTGGACCCTGTCGTCATCCACGAAAAGGGTGCGGGATGGCACCTCACGGGTTTCAAGCGTATCGAGAGAGAGGTGGGCAGTGAAGGTCGCGGCACGCATGATTTCAACCTGAGGAAGAGAGGGGAATTATCGTATTCGTCAGCGAACGGTCAATGAGTGGTATGAGAAATCTGAGGGTGGAGCCGCACCCCATCACGCGGGCAAACAACTCGGATTCCGATTGCATCGCCTCGACCCTCGGTCTATTCTTTTCACACCTGCCAGCATTCGTGAAACCTCGCACTCACTTGCGGCGTCTCACGATCAACCCTCCGCCGGTTCCCACATTCCCCGAAGGCCCGCCATGCTCACCTTCCTCGGTCGGTCTCAGCGGTTCTGCGACGGCCTGAGCCGCCGCAACTTCCTCCGCATCGGTGCGTTCGGCGCTGGCCTGACGCTGGCCGACGTACTCCGCGCCCAAGCCGCCAAGCGGGAAGGTGCCCCCGCTCCGACCGCCACGCCGAAGAAGGCGGCCATCATGGTCTACCTGCCCGGTGGCCCCAGCCACATGGACATGTACGACCTGAAGCCGGACGCCCCGGCCGAGTTCCGCGGCGAGTTCAACCCGATCAACACGAACGTTCCGGGGGTGAAGATCAGCGAGCACTTCCCGATGCAGGCGAAAATGTGGGACAAGCTGGCCGTCGTCCGCAGTCTGGTGGCGGTGGACGAACACAGCGACTCCTACGTGATGACCGGGTTCAGCGAGAACACCAACCGCACCGCCGGCCACCCGAGCTTCGGCAGCGTGATGAGCAAGCTGTCCGGTCAGTCGGCCGAGGTGCCGCCGTTCGTCTCGCTCCGCGGGATGAGCGTGGGCAACGAGCCGGGGTTCCTGGGCGTGGCACACCGCCCGTTCAGCCCCGAAGGGCCGAGCAAGGAAAACCTGCGGCTGGCCCAGGGCGTGACGACCTCCCGCATGGACGACCGCAAAGACCTGCTGAGCAGCTTCGACACCGTCCGCCGCGACCTGGACACCAAGGGCACGCTCAGCGGCATGGACAGCTTCAACCAGCGGGCGTTCGACATGATCGCCAGCGGGACGGTGCGGAAGGCGCTCGAGCTGAAGAACGAAGACCCGCGGACGAAGGAGCGGTACAAGGGTGTCGAGCAGTTCCTGACCGCCCGCCGGCTGGTGGAAGCGGGCGTCGGGTGCGTGACCCTGAGCTACGGCGGGTGGGACACGCACGAGAGCAACTTCGTGCAGCTCAAGAAGCAACTGCCGGTGCTCGACCGCGGGATCGCCAACCTCGTGACGGACCTGCACGACCGCGGGCTGGCCGACGACGTGGCGGTGGTGGTGTGGGGCGAGTTCGGCCGCACGCCGAAGATCAACATGAGCAACGCCGGCCGCGACCACTGGAGTCCGGTGATGAGCGCGATGGTCGCCGGCGGCGGGCTGAAGATGGGCCAGGCGGTGGGCAGCAGCAGCGCCCGCGGCGAGTACCCGAAGGACCGCCCGTACAA
>JANNDF010000176.1:0-1005 GCA_031387445.1 Planctomycetia bacterium | reverse complement strand
CCCCCCCCCCCCCCCCCCCCCGGCGGTTCCAGGATGTCGGTCGCTCGCCACGCGAACATTTGAGACCCACCCATGACCGACCCCACCGACACCCCGCCCGTTGACCTGACCTCCGCCCCGCCGGACGCCGGCAAGGTGGCGCAGCTCGAAGCGCAAGTTCACGACTACAAGTTGCTCGTCGCCGACTTGCAGACGAGCGCCCGCCGGCTGAACGACGACGCTTCCAGGCAGCGGAAGTACGCGTCCGAAGGGTTCGCCCGCGACGTGCTCGGCCTGCTCGACAACCTGGAGCGGGCGAGCGAAGCGGCCAAAGGGAAAGGCGAGGGCGGCGTGCTACTCGACGGCGTGACCGCGACCATCACCGCGACGTTGCAGATGCTCAAGCGGCACGCGGTCGAGCCGATCGCGGTCGGCCCCGGCACCCCGTTCGACCCGAACCTGCACATGGCGGTGAGCCAACAGCCGACCGCCGACCACCCGCCCGGCAGCGTGCTGAACGTGCTGCAACAGGGCTTCACCTTCCACGACCGCGTGCTGCGGCCCGCCGCCGTCATCGTTGCGAGCGAGTGAGGAACCATGCCGACTTACGACTACGTGTGCGACGCCTGCCAGCACGCCTTCGAGGAGTGGCAGTCGTTCAACGACGCCGAACTGACCGCCTGCCCCAAGTGCAAGAAGAAGAAGCTCCGCCGGTTGATCGGCAACGGGGCGGCCATCGTGTTCAAGGGATCGGGGTTCTACGAGACCGACTACAACCGGAGCGCGGACTACCAGAAGGCGGTGAAGGCCGAAGCGGCACCACCGGCCGAGGCCAAACCCGCTGCCGAGACGCCGGCTAGCCCGCCACCACCACCGCCGCCACCGGCACCCGAAAAGAAAGGCGGGAAGAAGAAGTAGCGTGCCAAGTGGTGGCGGCCGGACGCCCGGGGGGATTGTTGGGAAGCCGAGCCGCCGGCCCGGCACCAGCTGAACCAACAGCGGGGCCGTGCTGACAAACAACAAAAC
>JANNDF010000170.1:0-30721 GCA_031387445.1 Planctomycetia bacterium | reverse complement strand
GGGGGGTGGGGGGGGGGTTAAACCGCCGGCGGGGTTCCAACCCAAAACCCGGGGGCCGGTGGGCGGCGGCCCCCGCGGCGGTGGGTGTCACAGTCGGTCGCGTTACCGCTGCACCTTCTTGACTTCCGGGAAGGCCCCGATGCCGCCGGTGAACACGGTGGTGCCGTTGAACACCAGTACGTCCTCGCCGAAGTTGCCCAGGCCGACGGTGTCGGTCCCCTCGCCGGCATCAATGGTGATGTTGCGGAAGGCGACCGACAGGCTGTCGTTGCCCGCCCCGCCGCTCGCGGTGCTCTGGTTGGCCTGAGTCGCGCTCGGGGTGGCGACGGCGAACGACAGGTCGTCGTTGCCGGCCCCGCCGAGCAGGGTGAACCCGGCCGCCCCGATGAGCAGGTCGTTCCCGTCCCCGCCGTCGTACGTGGACGCCAGCCCGGCGATGTTCGTGCTGAACACGTCGTTACCGGCTCCACCGGTGGCCGACACGCGGGCGTTGTTGAACCCGTAATGCCCGTCGTTCCCGTCCCCGCCCACCAGGGTGTCGTTCGAGGCGGTGGCGGTGAGGGCGTTGGCGGTGGCGAAGTCGGCCCCGAGCGAAGTGCCGTTCAGCCCACCCGCCCCTCCCAGCGCCGCCACCCCCTCGCCAGTCGAGAAGAAGCCGAACGCAGTGTACAGGGCGGCACCCGACGCGTTCTGGCCGGGCACCGCGGCGTTCGCCGCGGCGATGGCGGCGAACGTGCTGATGTCGATCACGGTGGTGGCGGTAAACGTGGCCACCCCGGCCACGTTAACTGGGCCGGGCATGGACGGGGAGAAGTCGCGGTTGGCGTTCAGTTGGTCGTTGCCGCCGTTGCCGACGAGGGTGTCATCGCCTTCGAACCCGATCAGGAAGTTGTCCGCGTTGTTCCCGATAAGGGTGTCGTTCCCCTTCCCGCCGTACACGCCGATGATCTTGGTGTTGTCCCCGCCGGCCGCGAGGGTGACGTTCATCCCGCCGTAGCTGGCCAGCGACCCGCCCCCACCCACGTTCAAGTTGGCCGACACCGGCGTGGTCGCGTCCAGTCCGGCGAATCCGAGAGCGGTCTTGTTGTTCGTCGCGCTCGGGGTGACGGTCACGCTGCCGGTCGCCCCCTGGCTAAAGTACAGCACGTTCACCCCCAAATTCGCCGCCTTGAAGGTGTTCACCCCGCTCTCCAGGAACGTGCTGTAGTACACGTTCGGGTTCCCCCCGGCGGTCAGGTCGACCGTCTCGTTCCCGGCCCCACCGACGTAGTTGATCGACCGCAGTTCGGTCGCACCGACCAGACTGTTCGCCGTCAGGCCCAGCGCCCCGCCACCGGGCGTGCTGAAGTCGATCGCTTTCACCCCGGCTGTGGGGATTTTCGCGTTCCCGCCGGGGGCGGCCACCACCGGTGCGGCGAACGTGGGCACGTTGGTCGTAGTGGTGAAGGTGATGAACCCGGCGAAGGTGGTGGTATCGATGGTGACGTTTTCAGCCACGGCGTTGTTCGTCACGTTCATGATGCCGTTCGCGTCCGGCCCGACGATGTTGACGAGTGGTGTCGTGCGGTCTTCCAGCAGTTGGAGGCCGAGGCGGGTCTTTGCTGCAGGCGGGTTTTCCGCCCAGAACTTGCTTGCTTCACTCAGGGAGAGCAGACGGCGGACGAACTTGGGCAGAGGCATTGTGACACCAGTGATGGAGGGAGGAGCAAGACGGAATGTTGCGGGTGGGGGCATTCATCGGGGGATGCAACTTGTTCCGATCTTACCGGGGAGTTGTATGTCGGAGCAGCCGACACGCCAACCGGAATTTTCCTGTGCCCGTGGAACATTGGGGATTATTGCCTAAAGCGGAAGCGTCACGCTCGACCGGACTCAGTTTTCGTCAGCGTCACCGCAAGCACGGTCTACTGCCACCTACTCGGGCACATAAATGACGACGACGTACGACGCAATCGTTTACCCGAGCTACCCCTACGCGCAGGCACACCCGTCGCACCTGGCAGCCGTTGCCCGGCTGTTCGGCTTGCACACCCCGGACCTATCCCGGTGTCGCGTGTTGGAACTGGGGTGTGCCGGTGGGGGGAACCTTCTCCCGATGGCCGTCCAATATCCCGACGCCACGTTCGTCGGCATCGACCTGTCGGCCCGTCAGATTGACCTCGGCAAGAAGGTGGTGCAGACCCTCGGCCTGACCAATCTCGACCTGCGAGCGGCCAGCATCACCGACGTGACCGCCGACTGGGGCCTGTTCGACTACATCCTCTGCCACGGGGTCTACTCGTGGGTGCCGGACGCGGTGCAAGAGCACATCCTGCGGGTGTGCGGCACCAACCTGTCGGCCGACGGGGTGGGGTATGTGAGTTACAACACGTACCCCGGATGGCACATGCGGGGGATGCTCAGGGAGATCATGTGCTTCCACGCGGCGCGGTTCACGCAGCCGGAGGAGCAGGTGAAGGAGGCGCGGACGCTGCTCGACTTCCTGACCGAGGCGAGCGGGGGGGAGAACAGCCCGCACGCGCTGCTGCTCGCCCAGGAGACGCAACTGCTACGGCAGCAGAGCGACTCGTACCTGTACCACGAGCACCTGGAAGAGTTCAACAGCCCGTGCTACTTCTTCGAATTCGCCCAGAAGGTGCGGGCGGCCGGCCTCCAGTACCTGGGTGACGCCGCCGTGCCGACCATGTTCCCCCGCGGCTACTCGCCGAAGGTGGTGGACACCCTCAACCGCTTGTGCCGAGACCTGATCCAGATGGAGCAGTACCTGGACTTCGTCCGCAACCGCATGTTCCGGGCGTCGCTGGTGTGCCGTGCCGGGGTGCCGCTGGTGCGGAACATCGACGCCGGAGTGCTCGAAGACCTGCACCTGTCCAGTTCCGCGGTTCGAGCCACGGGCGAGGCGGCCACGGCCGGCCCGGAGGGGACGGCCCACTTCGCGCTCGACGGTGGGGGGACGGTGAGCACCCCCGACCCGCTGCTGGCCGCGGCCCTCGACACACTGGCCGACGTGTGGCCGGGGGCGGTGGCGTTCGGCGAAATCGTGCGACGGATGACCGCCGCCGAGCGGATGACCGACACCCCAACCGACCGCCAGCGACTGTGCGGCGGACTGATGAGCCTACTGTTGAACGGGGCGGTGGTCGCCACGCTCGACCCGGTCGAGTGCGGGGCGACGCTCTCCGACACGCCGGACGTGGGGCCACTCGCCCGCCATCACGCGGAACACGAGGGGTGGGTGCCCACATTCCGCCACACCGTCCTTCGGCTGGACGAGTTCGGCCGGCGGGTGGTGCCGCTGCTGGACGGGAAAACCACCCGCGCCGCCGTGATCGACCGGCTGATGGACCAATTCATCCGCGGCAAGCTGACCCTGCACCAGGACGGCGCCCGTGTGCGGGAGGTGGTGCGGGCGCGGGAGTTGATCACGGCGGCAACGGCCGCGGTGCTGGAGACCCTGCGACGGGGCGGGGCGCTCGCCGGCTGAGTGCTCAGGCGGCGGCAGGCAGCGCCACCCCCTTGGCCCCGCCGACGAGCACCCCGGCGATCCGCTCGGCCGCCTTCCCGTCACCGTACAGGAACCGCGGGGTGCGGGCGGGCGGGTGGGCGAGCAGGGCGGTCGCGCGGGCCACAATCCGCGCCGGGTCGGTGCCCACCAGTTCGGCCGCCCCCGCCGCCACACCCTCCGGTCGCTCGGTCGTCTCCCGCACCACCAGCACCGGCGTGCCCAGGCACGGGGCCTCTTCCTGCACCCCGCCGGAGTCGGTCACGATCACGTCGGCCCGCACCATCGCCGCTACGAACTCGGGGTACGCCAGCGGGGGCAGGAGGTGAACCCGCGGCAGTCCGGCCAGCACGTCCGCCGCCGCCCGCACGTTCGGATTCGGGTGCAGTGGCACCACCGCCGTCAGGTCCGGGTGAGCGGCAGCGAGCGCGGCCACCGCGCGGAACACGTTCGCGAGCGGTGCGCCGAACGACTCCCGGCGGTGGGCCGTCACCAGCAGCAGGCGGTGGCCGGGGGGAACCTCCACCGGAAGCGAAACGCCGCCTTCAAGCACCCGGTCGCGGGCGAGGAGCAGGGCGTCAATGCCCGAGTTGCCGGTCAGGTGGATGCGGTGCGGCGTCACCCCTTCGGCCAGCAGGTTGTCGCGGGACTGGGCGGTGGGCACGAGCAGGGCGTCGGCGAACACGTCGATCAGCCGGCGGTGCGCCTCCTCGGGGAACGGGTGAGCCAGGTCGAACGACCGCAGCCCGGCCTCCACGTGAGCCACCTTCACCCCCGCATAGTGACCGGCCAACCCGGCGGCGAACGCGGTGGTCGTGTCCCCCTGGACCACCACCCACTCGTACCCGCCGGCGGCGATGACCCCGGCCACTCCGGTCAAGATGCGGGCGGCCGTGCCAGCGAGTGACTGACCGGGGGTCATGACGTTCAGGTCGAACGCCACCGGGATGCGGAAGAAGTCGAGCATCGGGCGGACGAGGTCGGTGTGCTGGCCGGTCAGGCAGCAATCGACCTCCACGCCTTCGGCAACGAGCGCGCGCACCACCGGGGCCAACTTGATCGCCTCCGGGCGGGTGCCAATCACGACGAGAGCGCGCATGAAGTGGTCCTTGAATCAGGCCGCCGCCGGCACCACGACGGGGAGAATTTCCGCGGCGAACTGGGCGGCCTTCTCCGCCCACAGGTGGCGTCGGGCGAAAGCCCGACGCTCGTCGGCGTCGGTCACGCCCGCGAGCAGCGGCTCGATCGCCCGGCCGGCGTCGGCCGCGTCAACGTAGGTCCGCACCAGCGGTCGGTACTGACGAATCTCATCGAAATCGGACGCCAGGATCGGCAACCCGGCCGCCAGATACTCGTACAGCTTCACCGGGTTGACCGCGTCGATCTCGGGCGTCCGCTTGAACGGGATCAGCCCCACGTCGAACGCGGCCAGCGTGCGGGCGAGCCGCTGGTGGGGCACCGGCCCGGTCAGGTGGACGTTGGACGGCAAGGGGGGTGGATCGAGGTCCCGCGGGCCGACCAGCACCACCGACCCGCCGGGCACCCGCTCGGCGATCGCCCGCACCGCCGCGAAGTCGAACCAGTGGGAGATCATGCCGACGTACCCGATCCGCGGGCCGGGCAGGCGGGTGATGGCCGGGTCCGGGACCACCACCCGAAGTTCATCGATCAACTCCTGCCGCACCCCGTTGCTGATCCACACGCACCGCCGGACGCTTTTCGCGTACCGATTGGCCAGCACCTTCGCGGACGTGACCAGCAGGTCGGCGCGGTCGAGCAACCGGTGGTGCAGGCGGGTGAACCTGGCCCGCTGGCTCGCCGACACGAACAGGTGCGGCTCGTCCATCAGGTCGTACACCAGGGGCACGTCCTGGAACTCGGTCAACAGGTCGTACTGATCCGGAAACGTGGCGACGACGACCGACGGGGTGATCGCGCATGCCCTCAGGAAGTCGCGGAGGTGAGCCCCGACGCGGCGATAGTTCAGCCGATTCACCGCCCCGAACTGCCGGGCGAACGGCAGACACGCCGGCGGGTTGAACACACTCAGTCGGGGGAGGGTGTCGTCCGGCGGGAGCAGCCGGTGACCGGGACGGAGGAACTGGAGGAACGAGCGATTCGGGTTCACGTACACCACGTCGGCGAACTCCGCCAACCCCGCCGCGATCTGCTGTGGACGCTGCCAGATGGTGTTGAACGGCACGTTCGCCAGGTGCAAGATGGGGCCGTGCACGGCGGTACTCGACCTCGCTGCGGTGACACGGCCATTGGTGCGAATCATTCTAGTGCAGCTCTCGACGGCACGACACCGACAACCCCGCAACCGCATCCGACACAGGCGCACCGTCTCGCTGGTCTCGACGCGCCGCCTCGACCGCATGTCATCGACCCGCCGGTCAGACGTTCTTCACTCCAACTCGGGTGCCATACAGGGCGTTCGAAAAGGTGTGACGCGGACGGCAACAATCCTGAGATTCCAGGCACAAGTGTAATCCCGCCGGTCGGCATCTCCGGAATCACCCCCCCACATTTCAGCCCCCCCCCTCGCCCGGCATGGGGGACGTGGCCGGGATTACCTGAACTGGTCCGGCTTGTGCAGCGGGGAGATGTGTCACCTCCGGTGTGCCGCCCGCGAATTCCGCAGAACCGTCAGGCGTGTCGAGGTGGTGACAGGGGTCGTTGATTTTCGCCTGTCGTCCACCCTCCGCCCGGAAAAGGTGGGCGTGTGTGGTCGCTTGCGACGGGCCCGCCACCCATCGCCCCCGGTCACACCGGATGGGAGCTTCTCTTGCAGCGGCGTGGCGCAGATGAAGCACTGGCTCTTCGCCCGGTCATGCTTGTCGCACCAGTCGCCCTTCGCCTTTGGTGGTTGCCCCGGTCACGACTTGTACCCGTACCCGACGGGCGTGGTGGTGGTGGAGCCGACGTAGGTGTACGGGGGCGGAGGTGGCGGGGGCGGCGGGGAGTTGGGCAGTGTGCTGGTGGAGGGCGCGGTCGGCCCGATCGGGTCGCTGCTCACTGCGCCGAACAGCCAATACCGCATCGTCGGAGCCGATTGCCCCTTCTTACTGGTCACCGACACCACCACCCGGTATTCGCCCGCGGGGAGCAACACAGCCCCGTTCACCTGCCCGGTGAGCGGGTTCACCGTCCACTCGCCGAGCAGACGGGATCCGTCGTCGTCGTCGTCGTCGTCGTCGTCGTCCGATCGGTTCGTGTCGTCGGCGAACACCTGCAACGTCACCGAGTCGGCGAGCGAGGCGGCCGACACGTTCAGCGACAGTTGCACCAGCCGGGCGTTCTCGAGTACCAGCCGCCCCTCGGCCTCGGTCACGTAGGAGTTGAGCACCCCACTGTCGAGTTGAGTCAGCCCGTGAACGACGGGCGAGGTGAAGTTGGCGTTCAGCCGGTAGTCGCCGCTGGCGTCCGTCCCGTCCGACGAGCGGACGACGACGAAGTACGTCGCCCCGCGACTGATGCCGAGCACCTGGAGGGTGGTCTTCGATTCGCCGGATTCGAGCACCTGCACCAGAAGGGCGTTGCCGTTCGCGTCGTACACCTTCACGTCCGGGGCGACGCGGTTGCTCCGCAGGTTCCGCACCTCGATCTGGAGGGCGTCGGCCGCCGGCACCACCGGGGCGGTCAGCCGGTAGGCGTCCACGTCCGACTTGCCTTCCAACTTGCCGGTGACGCGGAACCGGTCGTGCTTCTCCGCCGACCAGCTCGGCAACTCGGAGGCGGTGGCGGTCGTCTCGTTCGTCCCCCGATCCTCGACCGCCTTCGCACTCCCGTTCACCTTGACCGAGTCCAGGTTGAGGGTGAGCAGGTACCGGCCGACGGCGAACACGTCGGCGTTCGGGGACGACACGCGGGCGTAATACCGGGTGTCCGCCTTCGCTTTCGACAGGGTGAGGGTCAAGTCCTTCGCGCGGAGCGGGTCGGTCGGGCCGCTCCGGGCGACCAGTTGGCCCGTCGAGTCGTACACCTCGATGGTGGCGACGGCCGAACTGACCCCGGCAGTGCGGAGGGTGACGTTCGGTTTGTCCGCCCCGGCCGGCACGGTGAAGCTGAACACGTCCGCGTCACCGACACGGGTCAGATCCCCGGTCAGCACCTGGTACAGATTCGGCGACAGGGCGGTGGCGGTGGCGAAGGTGTCGTTGCCCGTCGCCCCCTCGTACCGGTCCGGGGCGCGAACCCCGTACACCGCCCGCACCCCGGTGATGTCGGCGGCGGTCAGCCCGGTCTTCACGCCGGTGTACCCTTCCGTCATCGCCGACGCCGGGTCGGCGGAGTGGTCCAGGCCGAACACGTGCCCGGCCTCGTGCAGGGCGGCGGTGTACACGTCGTACCCGCGGGTCGGGCTGGCGGGGTTGACGGCGAACGTCTTCTGGGTGTTGAAGAGCACATCCCCGGACCATGTCCCGACGCCGGGGCTGGACGGTACGGCATTCGCCAGCGAATCGGCCGACAGAGCGGCGGCCCCGAGGCGGATGTCGCCGAACCGGTTATCGCCCTGACGGTCGCCGACCACCCCGAACGCTTGCCCGCCGTCGGGCACGACGGCCACGTTGGCGTTCGTCTGGGCGGCCCACGTCTGGAACGCCCGGAGCGCTTCCAGTTGCCACACGTCGCCCTTGCCGGTCGATTTCATCAGCTCGGACAGTTCGGACTTGTCCCCGCCGAGGGGGGTGTTATCCGGGGCGAAACTGAGGGTGAGGGCGTTGGCATCCACCCACGGGGTGCCGACAACCGTTGTGGCGGTGGACGGGTTCTCCCGCCGTTCGAGCGACTCCATCCGAAGGATTTGCGACGGCGAAGGCATGGGCGTACCCCGTAAAGAGATGCTTGCGGTCTGCCGGGCGGGACGGGGGGTGGGCACCGCGGCAGACGGACTATTTCGAAGAACCGAATTGTGGAACGAGATGCGCCACAGTTTCCCGAGATTTCTCCGGGAGCCGTCGGAATAACCGTCAGCGGGCCGGCGGTTCAGGTGGGGTCGGAGTCTTCTCGTGGAGCGCTTTCGCCGCCTTCACCACCCGCACGAATTCCGCGTCGTCACGAATGGGGTTCAAATCCGGGTCGGCGTCCACGTACTCCAACCCGTACCCGGCCTTGAGCGCCTGCCACACCAGCCGCACGGCTTCGCCGCGGTCTTCGCGGCGGTCGGGGGAGGTGAGGGCGAAAATGCACCCCACCTGGTAGAGGTTCGGCGCTTTGCCGTCGCGGAGGACCGCGTCGCGGGCGTCCTGTCGGGCGAGTTCATACTTCCCGCGGCGGGCGAGCATCACCCCACGGCCGGCGCGGAAGACGGCCGCGTCCGGGTACGCCGTCACCACCTGATCGAGCACACGCAGGGCGTCGTCCGGGCGGTCCAGCCGCTCGGAGAGCAAGTGGGCCTTCAGTTGCAGGCCGGGGGCCGAGAGCGGGTTCAGTTTCAGTGCCTCTTCCACGTCGGCCAGCGCGGCGGTCGGGTCGGTGCCCATACGGACCTCCGCCCGCGACACCCAGCTCAGTTCGTCGGTCGGCGTGCGGGCCAACCCCTCGGCCCGGTCGGTCGCGGCGTCGTCGGGCTTTTTCAACTGGCCGCGGACCGACGCCCGCAGGAAGAACAGCCGCGGGGGGGCGTCGCCGCAATTCAGGGCGGTGGTCAAGTCTTGCTCGGCGGCGGGGAGATCGCCGAGCAGGCTGGCGATCGTCGCCCGCTGGAGGTACGCCTCGGCCCAGTCGGCACGAAGGGAAATGGCCCGGTCGTAGTCGTCGCGGGCCTGGTCGTAGAACCGCAACTTGGCGTAGGCCAGCCCGCGGTTCAGCCACGCCGGGGCGAACTCCTTCCGCAAGGCGGTACACGACCCGAAACACAGGGCGGCCAACTCGGGTTGTTCCAACTCCAGATGCACCTGCCCGCGGACGAACCACGCGGAGAAGTTTTCCGGATCGATCTGGGTGGCCGCCCGCAGGCCCGGCAGCGCGTCGGCGTACCGCCCGGCCCGGTACAGCCCGTAGGCCGACAGGTAGTGGTCGCGGGCGGAGTCGGTGGCCACTGCGTTCAGGGTGGTGGCGGCGGCGGCCGCCGTGGCGGTGTCCCCCCGCACCTGAGCCAGCGCCACCCGCTGGCGGAGGACCGCCCGAGGGATGCGGTCGCCGAACCGCTCGGCCGAACGGTTCCACCGATCGGCGTCGGTGAGCCGCTCGTCGCGGTCCGCCGCGTCCGGCACCAGCGCCCGCTCCAGGTTCAGGTTGGCCAGGAGGTAGAACGTCTCCCCGAGGTCATCCCGCAGGCGGCGGCGATCTTCGGCCGTCAGCCGGGCAATGTCAACCCGTTGCTCGAGTGTGGCCGGGTCGGTGGCGTCGGTCACGCCGTAGCGGTCCAGCACCGCCAACAGCTTGCCACGCCCCTCGGCCGAACGGGCGAGGGTGTTGTTGCGGTCGTCGGTGAACGCCTGAGCGTCGCGGAAGGCGACCGCGTGGGCGGTGAACCGCTCGCGGGCCTCCAGCCCGCGGGTGTGCTCGTGGCTCGCCCACCAGCCGCCGGCGCCGACCGCGAGTAGCACCCCGGCGGCCACTGCCACCGTGCCCGACGAGGCGAGTCGGGGGTGCCGCCGCACCCACTTGCGGAACCGCTCGCGGAAGGACGGGTTGTGGGCGAAGGCCAGCGGCCGGTCGGCCAACTCGCGGGTCAGATCCTCCCGCAGTTCCAGTGCCGTCTGGTAGCGGTGGTCGGGGTTCGGGGCGAGGCACTTGCGGACGATCGCGTCCACCGCCCACGGCACCAGCGGGTTGGCCGCCCGGACCGACGGCGGCGGGCCGTCACGCTCGTCGGCCATCCGCAGGAGCGACGCCTCGTCCGTGTACTCGACCGGCGGGAACGGCGACTTCCCGGAGAGCAGTTCGAACAGGATCACCCCGAGGGCGTACAGGTCCACCCGGCAGTCGAGCAGGATCGGCCGGCCGGCGAACGCCCGCAGTTGCTCCGGCGGCATGTACGGCAGCGTCCCGCCCATCACCGCCTCGGCCGACCCGCGGGCCTTCACGTCCTCGGCCAGGTTGAAGTCGAGCAGCATCGGCCGCCCGTCGTCGGTGAGCAGCACGTTCGCCGGCTTCAAGTCCCGGTGGATGATGCCGCGGGCGTGAGCGTGGGTCAGCCCCTCGGCCAACTGCGAGCCGAACCAGAGCACCGCCCGCACGTAGTCCCACCCTTCGAGCTTCGCCCAGTCGGTGTCCACCGCCGGTTTGGAGTCGTGGTCGCCGGGGGCGTGGCCGCCCGGCCGCCCACCGGTCAAGGTGGACTGAACGACGAGCGAGCGGAGTTCCTGCCCGGACCGCGGCAGGGTGCGGGTCCGCTTGTACGAGCGGAGCAGGTCGGCCAGCGTCACCCGGCCGAAGTACGGCATGCACACCGCCTGGAGCTGCGCCGCCCGGTGGTACGAGTACACCGGCATGATGTTGGTGTGCTGGAGTTGGGCCAGGTTCCGCGACTCGGCCCCCACGTCCGCCGCCACCTTCAGCGCCACCGGCCGCCCGCTCAGGTCCGCCTGGCGGGCCAGGAACACCCGCCCGAACGCCCCGCGGCCGAGTTCTTCCACCAGTCGGAAGCCGAGGAACTCGCCGCCCGCCTTCGGGAACAGCCGCTGAATCTGTTCCACCTGGTCGGCCACCTGCGGGTGGCTGGTCCTCACCCGCCGGAGGGACTGCCGCACCGGCTCGGGCAGTTCGTCCCCGAGGTCGGACGGGAGGCCGGGAACGCTGTGCGGCCGATGGTGGGTGGGTCCGCCCGCCGGCGGCGGGTTCGCTCTGGGGCGAGCGATGACGGCGGTCGCCTCGTTCGGCGGCGGGGTGCGGTCGCGGTACTGCACGGCGAGTGAGCCGGCCGGGATCAGCCCCCACTGGCTCGCATTCACCCCGTACTTGGCGAGGTATTCATCCGGCCGCACCTGCTCCCCGGCGTCGCGGCGGAGGCGGTACTCCTCGAATGCCAGTTCGGGCAACGTGATCGGGGTGAAGGCGTCGGGGAAGCGGCGGCGGTAATCGTCCAGCGACACCGGCCGCCCGCCCCGCCAGCCGAATTCCAGGTCGACGCGGATGAGTTCGGCCATCACGCGGCCGCGGTTCGGGTCGCCGGCGGGCGGGGCGAAGTCGGCCAGGTCGGGCGCGCGACCGGCGGCGACGGCCGATTCGAACTCCTCGACCGCGTGGGCCGCGGTGATGTCCGGGCGGGGGGTGGTGAACATGGGTGGTCACTCGCCCTCGGAGATGCGAGTCCGGAAGTCATTCAGCACCCGCTCGACCGTCCGCCGCGACCGGCCGGTGTGGGTGGCGATCTCCTTCACCTCGTACCCTTCCATCCGCAGTTGGACGATCGCCCGGTTCGAGTCGGGCAGGCCGGTCATGATGTCGTCCAGCACCACCCGCAAGAAGTCGGCCGAGGCGTCCCCGTCCTGTGGCGGGTGCGTCAGCCCTTCCGCCTGTTGGGTGCGGTGAACGTTCCGCTTGGCCGCCCGGTGGTGGTCCACCTGGGTGCGAATCTTGTTCAGCGCCAGCACCAGCACCAGCCCCCACAACTGGCCGTCGGCAGGCACTTGGTAGGTCGATTGGCGGATGCCTTGGAACAGGGCCTTGAACACCGACTGAACGATGTCATCGGCATCGAACCGGGCGGCGTAGGTGCCGGTGCAGCGGGTGCCGGCCAACGCCTTCACGCGGTCGGCGTACCGCTGAAAGAGTGCCGTCGCCGCACCCTCATCTCCCGTCCGAAAGGCCCGAACGAGCGACCCGTCGGACGGCCGTGGGGCCGGGGTGACGGCCGGCATGGGTGACGAGAGGGGTCGGTTCATCGGTCACGACGCGGACTGGGATGGTGGTTCACGAGTGTAGAACAGGAACCCCCCCGCCGGGGTGATCGGCGGCGAGAGTCCGGCTCGCCCACTTCGGACGGGAATCGCAGAATTCTTCTGGCGGATTCAGCCGCCGGTTCCCCTTCCTCTGGTTGACGACGACTTTTCGCCTCCGGCATCGCCGCTCGTTCGAGCGGGTTCCCCTCAAACGATCGCGTTCTTCGGACGGTGCCCACGGCGGCATCGACCGGCACGCCGGAGGTCAGTCTCCCCGCACGGGCATCGGCCCACCCGGAGCGGGGCGTCGCGCGGCGGCCGATTCACCACAGTCTGGAGTACGCAATGAAGTTCACCATCGTGCGGTTGGAAGAGCGGATCGCCCCTGGGGCGATGGGTGGGTTCTGCGGCGGCAACGGGAGCGGCAAGGGGAGCGGCAAGGGGAGCAAGAAGAGCAAGAAGAGCAACAAGGGGAGCAAGAAGAGTAAGAAAGGGAGCCACAAGAAGGGCCACGGCCACGGTGGCGGGTGCTACACGCCGCCCGTGTGCCCGCCGCGCGGCTGGTAAGCGACACCGGTTTGCCGGCCGGCACGCTCACCGGCCGGCAGCCGAACCTGCCCCCCGTCCTGATCGCCCCGGGCGCGACCCCCTCCGCCCCCGGTGAGAGGGCACACCCTTGTCAGACGCGAACGAACCCGCCTGCTCCCACTGCCGGTCCGGCTCCGAGACGTTCAGCTACCTCGGCGGTGCGTACCTGTTCGACGTGGACGCGGCCCGTGAGATGGTGGCCGACGGCCGTGCGCCCGTCGAGGTGGAGGACGACAGCGTCCGCCTGAGCATGGACGGACTCCGGCTGGTGTCGGAACACATCGACCACGTCAATCCCGAATTCCCCGGGATTATCGCACACGTCTGCTTCACCGACCCGTCCAGTGAGGTCCTCCGCGGGCACGTCCTGATCGACGGCAACCACCGCGCCGCCCGCTGCCTCCGCGACGGCCGGCCGTTCCGTGCCCACCTGCTCACCGAGGAGGAGAGCGAGGCGATCCTCCTCCGAAGCCCCGCCGTCGCCGTCCGCTGAGCCGCCGCTCCCACCTCCCTGGCCGCACCCGCAATGATTCCCACCGACTACCGCCTGCCCACCCGCCGGTCCGACCTCGTCATTCGCCCGATCGGCGACCGCGGGCGGTTCGTCGTGAAAGACCTCCGTTCCGGCGCGTACTTTCAGATCGGCGAGCAGGAGGAGTTCCTGCTCACCCGACTGGACGGCCGGCAGTCGCCGCTGACGATCCGCCGCGGGTTCGAGGCGCGGTTCGGTCAGCCCCTCTCGGACGCGGACCTGGGCGAGTTCCTGGAGATGGTCAAGGCGCAGGAGCTGGTGGTTCCCCCGAAGGCCGGCGAGGACACACGGCCGACGATGAGCGCGACGACGGCGGCGCTTCTCGGCATCCCACTGCCGGGACGGGATCAGCCGGCCGAGGACCGGCACGCCCTCGACCTGCACCCGCCGGCCCCCCAGCCGTCGCCCGCTCCGGCCGCCGCCGCCCCCGCCGCGGCGACCGAACCGGCCAAGGCCGCCTCCCCCAGTGGGCAGAGCCTGCTGTACTGGCGGAAGGCGCTGTTCAACCCCGACCGCCTGTTCGACCGCATGGTGCCGTGGGTGGGGTTCCTGTGGACCCGCGGGTTCCTGTTCGTCAGTCTGCTGGCGGTGGCGGTCGCCGCGTGGGTGGTGGCGTCCAACTGGACCGACCTGTTGACCGGGTTCGGCGGGGCGATGCGGTGGGAGACGGCGGTGCTAGTGTGGGTGGTGATGCTCGCCGCCACCACCCTGCACGAGTTCGCCCACGGGCTGACGCTCAAGCGGTTCGGCGGTCAGGTGCCCGAGGTGGGGGTGCTGCTGATGTACTTCATCCCCTGCCTGTTCTGCAACGTGTCCGACGCCTGGCTGCTCCGCGAGAAGTCGAAGCGGCTGCTCGTCACCTTGGCCGGCGGGTACTGCGACCTGTGCTTGTGGGCGGTGGCCGTGTTCGTCTGGCGGCTCACCCCGCTCGACGGGCTGCCGAACTACCTGGCGTTCGTCACCATGACCGTGCTCGGCGGGCGGGTGTTCTTCAACTTCAACCCGTTCCTCAAGCTGGACGGGTACTACCTGCTCGGCGACTGGCTGGAAGTGCCCAACCTGCTCCAGCGGGGGCAGGACCGGGCGAAGGGGCATTTGCGGCGGCTGCTGTGGGGGGCACCGCCCCCGCCGGCCGACCCGCAAGGCCGCGCGCTCGCCATCTACGGCCTGTGCAGTTGGGTGTACGGGCTGGCGTTCCTCGGCACCGCCGTGTACGCCCTGCTGCGGGGGTTGTGGGGGTGGCTCGGCCCGGCCGGGTTGGCCGTCGGCGTCGGGCTGGCGGCGATACTCGTGAAGAGTCAGTTCGGCGGGCTGAACGCCGGCGAGATCAAAACCATGCTCGCCAGCCGGCGGGTGCGGACGGCCTTCTGGTTGCTCCTGCTCGCCGGCCTGACGGCCGCCGCCTTCATCCCCATTGGTGACCGGGCGGGCGGGTCCTTCCGCGTCCGCGGCGGCGGTCGGTTCGAACTGCGTGCCCCCGCCACGGCGGTCCTGCGCGAGGTGATGTTCGACGAAGGGGACGAGGTGCCGGCCGGTGCCGTGGTGGCCCGCCTTGAGGTGCCAGATCTGATGAGCCGTCAAACCCGCCGGAAGGCGGAAGCGGCGGAAGCGCGGGCGAAACTGGCGCTGCTCGAAGCCGGCCCGAACCCGGCGGCCGTGACCGAACTGACCGAGCGGGTGGCGCGCGCGAAGACGTGGCACGAGCGGGCGGAGGGCGATCTGGATCGGGAGAAGGAGACTCACGCGAAGGAAGCGGTCCGGCGGGAAGCGGTGGTCGCACAGGCGGCCGCCGAACTGAAGCAGGCGGAGACGACGCTCGAGCGACTCCGGAACATCCGCGGGCAGGGGGCGGTGGCGGGGGGCGAATTCGATGCCGCCGTCGCACGAGTCGGCGTGTGCCGCGGGCTGTACGATCAGGCGACGGCGGCGCAGGCGGGGGTGAAGATTCAGGGCGTGGCCGTCGCCGAAACGGAACTCGCCCGACGCGACAAGGAGCTGGCCGACGCGAGTGGGGCGCTCGCCCTGCTGAAGGCCGGCTCGCGGCCGGAGGAGATCGCCGCCTTGAGAGCCGGTGTGGCTCGCGCCGACGAAGAGGTGCGGTACCTGGACGAGTTGGCCGGCAAACTCACCATCAAGGCCGGCCGCGGCGGGTTGGTCACCACCCCGCGATTGAAGGAGAGGGTCGGTCGGCTGTTCCAGGAGGGCGAGCTGATTTGCGAGGTGGAGGACACGTCGGCCCTGGAGGTGGAGGTGTTGTTGAAGGAGGGGCAGACGACGCGGGTGCAGCCGGGGCAGGAGGTGGAAATCCTCGCCCGGGCGCTGCCGTTCCAGACGATCAAGGGGACAGTGCTCCGGGTGGCTCCGGCCGCCCGCCGCCCCGGCGACCGCGGCGACGGCACCCAGCCGGTAGTGGTGCCCACTTCCTCGGCGGCCACCGCCGATACGGAAGGGTTGACGGCAGTCTACTGCACCCTCGACGCCGGCGAGCCGGCGTTACGGCCCGGCATGAGCGGGCACGCCCGCATCTCCCGCGGCGAGCGCCCGGCCTGGATGGTCCTGTCCGAATCGGCCCTGCGAACCGTGCGAGTGGAGTTTTGGAAGTGACCGCCCGACCGAACCGACCACACCATTCAGCGGGAAATCAATGCTCACCGACGACCAGCGCCACGGGTGGGAACGGGACGGGCACATCGCCCTCCGCGGGTTCTTCACCCCCGGTCAAATGGACGAACTGAACGCCGTGACGGACGACCTGTACCGCCACCCGCCCGACTGGCTGGTGGTGGACAACACCCTGGACGGCCGGCGAGGGGGGCTGAACGACTTCACCCCCCAAGAGCTGGCGGCCGGGCACCTGCGATTCAGCAACCTGTTCCACCACAAGACGCAGGTGCGCGCGGTCGCCCTCGACGGGCGGGTGGGTGCGATCGTGCGGGAACTGCTCGACGAGCCGGCCGTGCTGTGCAACTCGCTCACCTTCGTGAAGGGCAGTCAGCAGACCGAGCACATCGACTCTCTCTACCTCACGCCCCCGACACCGGGCAAGCTGGTCGCCGCCTGGGTCGCCCTGGAAGACGCACACCCGGACGCCGGTCAACTGTTCTACTACCCCCGCAGCCACCACATCCCGCTCTACACGTTCGCCGACGGCAGGCACCGCGCCGCGGCCCCGGAAATGGACGACTGGATGGCGTACATCCGCGGGCGGATCACCACCGCCGGACTGACACGCGAGACGTTCGCCGCACAGAAGGGCGACCTGTTCTTATGGTCGGCCAACCTCGTCCACGGCGGGTCGCCGATCACCGACCCGACGCGAACGCGAAAGAGCTTGGTGTGCCACTACCTGTCGCACTCCGATGCTCGAACTCTGGGATTCGACTGCGTCCCCGAAGGGGAAGACGCCTACTGGTATCGGCGGTGACCACACCGGTTCTTCCCACCCCGCGCGACGACTGAACCCCGTCCTGAAGCGGGTCATCGTCGGGCTGATGCGCAAGAACCCGGACGGTCGCCGCGGCCGTCGCCGAACAACTCGCCGAGATCGCAAGTGGGTGACGATTCGGACGAATCAGACGGGGGCGAGAAACTGTTGAAAAGTGTGGGAAACGTGAGCGATTGCGCTCATGTGATGGGAGGTGAGGCGATGGGAGTGCCCCGGGAGGGACTCGAACCTTCAACCCGCTGATTAAGAGGACACAGGTCGCAGGCGAATCGCCCACGAATTCAGGCACTTCCGACGGGTCGGCGAACAGTTTGGCCTCTGGCTTGCCCCAGAACGCACTCGACCCCGACCTACTGGCCGTCACGTCCGCGTGGTCTCGTCTGCCGCCGCCAATCCGGGCGGCAGTGATGGCGCTGGTTCGCACTGCCTTGCCCGCCGACTCCCCCGCTCGCCCGTCCGGTCTGGACGACTCCCTCCCGCCGGGGTTCGAGGCGGCACACCAACCCCGCGGGTGAACCCGGCCGGAACTGCTCCGGCATCTCCCGCAACTCCGGCGGGTAGTTTCGAAACTCCCCCGCCGCGGCGGACGAAGTGGGGCATCCGCACCGGGTGTCGTCTAACGGGAACGAATCATGGCGTGGGTACACATCAACGGCCACCGCTACTACCGCCGCTCGCGGCGGGTCGGCGGGCGGGTGTTCACCGAACACGTCGGCGGCGGGTGGCTCGGGCGGGCGGCGGCCGAACTGGACTCGTGCGACCGGCAGATTCGCCGGCTGAAGCGGTTCGGCGAGCAACTGGACGCGGACTTCTTCGTCATGGACATCGCCGCGTGTCTGGCCGTGGACGACGCGCTGGCCGACCTGTTCACGCTGCTCGCCGGGCGGTGCGGGGCGTACCGCCACCGCCGGCAGTGGCGGTGGCACCGAGGGGGGAAGGCGATGGCCGACCGGAAGACGAAAGAGACGACGGGCACCCTGGCGGCGCTCACCCCGCCGGCCGTGCCGCCGCTCATGACCCCGGAGTTCTCCGGCATCCCGCCGGAGGATCAAGCCGTCCTGCGGGCGGCGGCGACCGGGGACGCGGCGGCACTCGAGCAGGCGCGGAAGTACCTAACCGACCGGAAGTACACGCGGCGGTGGGGGAACCCGGTGTACGCCGCCCGCTGCTGGCTGGTCGGGCAGGTGTGCGGCACGGACAAGGTGGTGGCACGGGCGACCCACCACCACGCCGACCAACTGGCCGAGGACCTGGGCGGCGGGCACGCGACCGCGCTGGAGAAGTTGGCCATCACGCGGGTGGTGAACAACTGGCTGATGGTGGGGCTGCTGGAAGTGAAGGCGTGCGGGTGGCGGGCGGAGAGCAAGGAGCGGGGGCGGGTGGAGCGGTGCCTGTCGCAAGCGGAGCGGCGGCTGATGCAGGCGGTGAAGGCGCTCGCCTTCCTCCGCGGGGTGGCGGTGACGGAGGTGGTCGCCCGCCTGCCGTTGGCCACCGCCACCGTGCCGACGGGAAAGGACGACCCGCCGAAGGGGTGAGCAGCCGAGCAGCGGGCCGCGGCGGAGTGTCGTCGCCACGCTCAGCGGGGTGAACCTGACCCCGTTCACCCCCTTCACCCCCGATGGGTAGGGGGGCAAAATGTTCAGCGGGTTCGCACCGTAGACCATGCCGGGTGCCGCGCGCGAATCATGGCAAAACTCCAAAAGGGATTCGCACCCCACACCCCGCCCGGTGGTCGCGGGTCCTTCCGGCGGGTGTGCCGAACCGACCCCACAGGGAATAGTCGAGGTCCACGACTGACTTTGTTTTGTCACCCGCTCGGAGGATGCCCCGTGATAGACGACCGCCGTGAGATGTCGGAAGGCCGGTTCCGCACGCTGCTGTTGAAGTGGCTGGCGAACCTGCCGCCGGACGGGTGGGAGGGCACGTCGCACGAGTTGGGGGACGACCTGGCCGAGTTCGCCGACCGGCACCGGCTGGTGACGTTCGTGCCCCTCTGTCCGGGGCGGAAGGTGGCCGGCATGGGGCCGTTCCTGTCGGCCCACGGGTTCACCTTCACGCACCTCCGCAGCAAGCACGCCCGCACCCTGCGGTTCACCCGTTGCCCCCGGTGGGGCGCGGACGGCCCACTTTGACACCGCCCGCACCGACAGTTACCGTACCGACACCCGCCGAGGTGTTCGGATGCCGCTGCTCGACCACTTCCACCCGCCGCTGGCCGGCCGGCGAAGCAGTGAGTCGTTCTACTTGCAGTGGGCGTCGGCCATCGCCGACGCGCTGAACGAGACCCTGCCGCCCGACTACTTCGCCGAGCCGCAGGTCCACGCCGGCCCGCGGATCGAGGTGGACGTGGGCACGTTCGACGACCGCCCGCCGGTCGACGACGGCGTCGCCACCCTCCCCCGCACCCAGCCGGCCCTCGCCCCGCCCGACGTGCTGCTGCCGGCCGTGTTCCCGCCCGAGTTCGGGGTGCGGGTGTTCGAGACGAGCGGCGGGCCGCGGCTGGTGGCGGCGGTGGAGTTGGTGAGTCCGGGGAACAAGGACCGGGCGGAGAAGCGGACGGCGTTCGCGGCCAAGTGCGTGGCGAACCTGACGGCCGGGTGCGGGCTGCTGGTGGTGGACGTGGTGACCAGCCGGCTGAGCCGACCCCTCGACGACCTGTTCCCGCTGCTGGCGGCGGGGGTGTCGGTGCCTGACCACGGCCCGCTGGCGGCGGTGTCGTTCCGCCCGACGCGGTCGGGGGACACCGATAGCATCGAGGTGCGATTGCGAACGCTCACCGTCGGCGGAGTGTTGCCCGAACTGCCGCTGGCGCTCGACGCCGGGCGGGTGGTGATGGTGGATTTGGAAGCGACCTACGAGGACGCGAGAGGGCGGAGCCGGCTGTGATCCGGCCCCCGGAGTTCAAGGGCATGGGCGAGAGGCGCATCCGCCGGCTGATGGCCAAGATCAGGGACGCGGCGGTGAGGTTCGCCGAACTTCAAGGCGACGACGCGGTCCTGGCCGCTATTAACCGCCTGACGCGGGCGGACGAGTGGTGCGGCGGGCGGGCGTGGGTGGCCGCGTAGACGTGTGTGCGAAGGAGTCCCAGAAGAAAGAAGGGGCCGAAGAGGAGAGAGTACCCGGCATGGGCAGGAGTCCCGCCCGACCTTTTTGCAACTCGATTTCCGGGTTCTCAAGAATGCCGCACGGGATCAGCGGCACGCCGGACGCGGTGAACAACGACGTGCGGGTCGGGGCGGCAGATGATTCCCACCACCTTCCCAATCGGTGGCCCTGGCCGACCCGCTGGGCTTGACCGGGAACGAGTTGCCACATGGGACGCCCAAGTCATAAAAATACATATCTACACACAACAACAGTCCTACCGCCATCTCTCTATATGACGCTTCCCCGCCTTGAGTGCTAGAGTAAGTAGTCGCGGTAGTGACGGCTTGCGAAGCAAGGCATCGAGCCTTACAGTTATTCGAGAGATCGCATGGTCGATACTCTGGGGTGTTCCACCATCTTGAGGTGCATGCCCTGCATAGTACGCCAAGCTAGTAGCGCAGGAAAACACTTGACCCATGCGATTGGATCGAAGTCCGTCCGCTAACGCATACAAGACATCCGTTTTAGTTACTCTGGTTTCTATTACAGTCCTAATGGTTTGATGCCATTCCAGTACGGGGAGAGTCCTTATCATTTCTTGCAACAAGTGACGCGAAAAGTCGAGTTTGTCGCATTCACCTACTAAGGCTCCGCAAAGAACCGTCCTTGATCGGAGAGGCATGCCGGCGGATGTCCCTTGCTTGTACGGAAGTTCGCCGCTGTCGTAAGCTTCGACGACTCCAAAGAGGAATTCCTCTAAATCATGCTGAATCTGCGTCAGTGAAAAGGTGGAAGCAAGGGCAGACAGTGCCTCTTGAGCCGAGATGGTTCCACTGCGGGTAGCAACATCAGGACGACCGCCCTTCTGATCTTGCTTCCATATTTCCACAAGCCGATCTACTACCACGTTCATGGTTTCTCCGGCGAGCCGTTGTCGATGCTACTCGTAGAATGGCTGGACTACTCCACGGTCGAATTTTGCACCTTGCTGAGTCAACTCATCAGCGACTCGGTTCAGTGCGCCACCTTTCTTCATCTGTGTCTTGAAGTAGTGACCTGTCGAGTCGTTCAGCTTGGTTATGACGCCGTCCGTTGCACTGAGATCACCCGCACCTGCAACTTTACCACCCGAGCTGAGGCTGGAGTGATGGATCACCCCATCCTTTGGGTCAGGATGAACGTAAACATTACCATGTTCATCCATGACAAAAATGCCCCGTTGCGTGGTGACTCGCTTTCCAGATTGTGCGTAGACCAGACGTCCCTCTGCATCAACCGTGACGCGAAAAGCCTCGGTTTCTGCTGGCGTAAAGTACTTCACACCCTTTGTGACATCCTCGGCCTTCATGCCTTTGTTCATGCCGACCACTTCGTCGGCATATTTGCCTCCGGTTTTCGGACCCGTCGCAGTCTTTGGGGCAGCGGGTGGACCTTCCGGAACAGCAGGCTTCCCACCTGGCGCAGCAGGGCATGGCTCCGGATCGATAATGATGGGTTCCAGGGGTGGTGCGCGTCGGGCCAGGGGCAGAACCGGCTTGGCGATTGGGAGGTCCGCGGCCCCTGCCACCGTACGGGGGACAGGCCCCGGTTTCGCCCCACCCCCGCCCATGAATGGGCCTGCGAGTAGCATCCCTAACGTGTGCGCGCCGATAATGAAGCTAGCCCCGCGCTCCGAATTGGACATGGACGCCCCGGTGAGCGGATCGTGCCCGTCGATGCCGGCCACGATCCCATACGTCCCCGTGATGTCCGCCGCGAATAGCCCGTTCACCATCAGGTAGCCGACGGCCGGGTTGTAGCCACGCTTCTGGGTGAGTTGGTACGCCCCGTGGTAGCGGTTGATCTGCCCCTGCATCTGGTAGTAGTAGTTGACCGGGTTGAGGTTGACCGAATCGACGAGGTTCTCCCCGTGGACGTGCAACTCGCCGACCACGTCGAGAGTCTCGCCCAGAGCATTCCCGAATGTTCCACCGATGGACGTCCGTGCCCAACCAGCGGCGGCGAAGCTCGCCTGACTCGTTCCCCGTTGCACGGCCTTTAACCCGACGAGCGGTGTGACCCAGTGATACCACTCATCGCTCGGTTTCGCCAACCCGCTGGGGTCGGTCCCCGTTGTCACCGCGTTCCCCACGGTGCGGGAGACGTTGTAGTCGCCGCCGCCGAAGCCGATGGGGTCGTCGGAGGTCCACTTGCCGAGGGTGGGGTCGTACTGGCGGGCGTCGTCGCCCACCAGCCCGGTGAGCGGGTCGGTGACGGTGCCCGTGTAGGCGTAGCGGTCCAGGCCGGTGCCGCCCGTCGCCGTCACCGCCCCGAAGCCGGTGAACGCCCGGCTGCCGACGCTGTTGCCCGTGTTGTCAAAGACCTGCCGGACGGTGCCCTGGGCGTCCGCCCCGTACCACGTTACCGATCCGTTCGCGTCCTGTCGAGCCACCGCCTCGTCGAACCCGCTGCCGAAGACTCGTCGGCTCGTCACAGCGTTCGACCCGTCCAGGTCCATCACCGCCTCGAACCCCTCCGTGCCCAGGGCGGCGGGTTTCGCCGTGTCCCACCCATCGACCACATAGCGAGCCGTCGAACTGGCCGTGCCCGACTGCCCCCGCTCGATGCGGTTGCCCCAGGCGTCCAGCTTGTAGCTGACCGCGTCGGTGACGGTCCCGCCCGGCGTGGCCGACTTGCTCGCCCCGGTCATCCGCCCGGTGTGGTCGTAGGTGTACGCCCACGCCTCCCCGCTCTTGCTCTTGCCCGTCAACTGCCCGGCGTCGTCGTAGGTGTACGTCCAGGTGCCGTCGGCGGTGGTGCGGTTGCCCGTGCCCGTCACGTACCCCGTCATGCTCCGGTTGCCGGCCGCGTCGTAGCTGACCGCCGACCCGTTGTCCGACGTGAGCTGCCCGAGCTTGTCGTAGGCGTAGGTCTTGCCCGTGCCGTTGAACGTCTCCCCGGTCAGCCGGTCCCCCGCGTCGAACGTGTACGCGTAGGTGCCCACGCTCGTGCCGGCGGCGTTCTTGTGGTCGATGCCCACCAGCCGGCCCAGGGCGTCGTAACTGTTGGTTGTGCTGCCCGCCAGGGTGGTCCCGCTCGCGTCCGAGTACCGCGACACCGTCCCCACGTCGCCCGCCGCCGTGTACCCCCAATCGGCCCGCACCGTGCCCATGCCGGTGGCCGTCTGCGTGCGGCTCTTCAGCCGGTTCAGGCCGTCGAACGTGCTGCTGCTGCCGCCGCCCTTGTTATCGCTCGTGCTCGTGCGGTTGTCCGCCGCGTCGTACCCGAACGCCTGCGTCACCCCCCACGGCCCGCTCACCCCCACCACCCGGTTCAAGCTGTCGTAGGTGAGCGCGTAGCTGCCGTCCGGGTCGGTGGCCGAGGTCTGGTTGCCGACCGCGTCGTACCCGAACGCCTGCGTCTGCACCGTCGCCCCGCCCGTCTTCCACGTCTCGCTCGTCATGCGGTCGGCCGCGTCGTACCCGAACTCCCGCACCCGGCCGATGCGATCCGTGATGCTCACCAGCCGGTCGGCCGCGTCGTAAGCGTAGGCGGTCGTCTTCCCCCGCGGGTCGGTCTCGGATGTCCGCCGCCCGGCCGCGTCGTACCCCCAGCTCGTCACATTCCCCACCGGGTCGGTGACCGAACTGGTCCGCCCGGCCTTGTCGTAGGCCACTTGCACCAGCCCGCCGGTGGCGTCGGTCACGCCGCTCACCCGGCCCAGCTTGTCGTAGGCGGTGAGGGTGGTGAACCCGAGCGGGTCGGTGACGGACGTGCGGTTCCCGCCCGCGTCGTACCCGAAGGTGGTGTCCCGCGCCAGGGCGGTGCCCACGCCCTCGGTCGCCTTCGTCAGTTGGCCGAGCGCGTCGTAGGCGTAGGCGGTGGTGCGGCTGCCGGGGTTGGTGATGCTCACCACCCGGTCGAGCGTGTCGTAGGCGACGCCGACGGTGAAGGCGTCGGCCGTGCCCGCCGCCGCCGTCTGCCCGGTCCTCCGCCCGGCCGCGTCGTAACCGAACGTCGTCTGCCGGCCGAGCGGGTCGGTGACGCCGCCCAGGTCGCCGGCGGCGGTGAACGTGTACGCGGTCGTCCGCTGCTCCGGCAGGCCGACCGCCTCGGTCACGCCCGTCATGCGGTCGAGGGCGTCGAAGGCGAACGCGGTGGTCACCCCCTTCGCGTTCGTCACGCTCGTCGTGTTGCTGTTGCGGTCGTACCCGAAGGTGGTCACGTTGTTCAGCGCGTCCGCGACTGACGCGGTGCGGCCGAAGCGGTCGAAGGTCTGCGTGCGGGTGTGGCCGAGCGGGTCGGTGGTGCGGTCCTCGGTGGCGTTCACCGTCCGCTGGATGGTGGTGGTGTGGTTGAGCGGGTCGGTCACGCTCACCACCCGGCCGGGGAAGTCGTACCCGACCGTGCTCGTGTGCCCGAACGGGTTGGTGGCACTCGTCACCCGCCCGGCCTTGTCGAACGCGGTCGTCCAGGCGAACCCGGCGGCGTCGGTGACGGTGGCGGTGCGGGCGATGTCGTCGTAGCCGTACAGGGTGACGAACCCCCGCGGGTCGGTGGCCGTGAGCGGGCGGCCGAACACGTCGAACGTGCCGGACGCGGTGCGGGCCAGGGGGGTGCCGGTGGCGGCGGTGACGGACACGGCGCGGCCGAGGACGTTCTCGGTGAAGGCGGTGACGGTGCCGACCGGGTCGGTGGCGGTGAGTGCCCCGCCCAGGTCGTCGAGGGCGACGGTGCTGGTGCGGGCGAGGCTGGTGGCGTACCGCTCGGTCACGCTCGCCGCCCGGCCCCAGGCGTCGTACCCGTAGGCGGTCGTCCGCCCGCCGGGGGCGGTCACGTCGAGCAGCCGGCCGGCCGTGTCGTAGTCGAACGAGACGGTGAAGGCGTCGGCCGTGCCGAACGCGGCGGTGGAACTGGTGACGCGGCCGAGCAGGTCGTAGGCGGTGCGGGCGGTGAGGCCGCGGGGGTCGGTGGCGTCTTGCGGGCGACCGCCGCCGTCGTAGCCGACGCTCGACACGAGGACGGTGTCGGAGCGGGCGGGGGCGGACGCCGGGCGGGTCCACGGGACGCCGCCGTTGGTGCCCACGTCCACCGCGTCGGTCGGCCGGCCGGCCGCGTCGTAGTAGTACCCGGCGTAGGACACGCGGGCCTGCACGCCGGCGGTGGGGGTGCCGAGCGGGCCGGTGCCCGCCTGCCCGAACGCCCGCGCCCGGCCGGTCGTCTGGACCAGTTGGGAGGCGGCGTCGTAGGCGTACTCGGTCTGCGCCCATACGGTGTCGCCGGTGAGGGTGTGGGCCTCGTCCCAGGTGGCGTCCCCGCCGCCGTCGGTCAGGAAGTCGGCCGTCACCCGGCCCAACCCGTCGTACTGCCACTTCGACACCCGCCCGTCGGCCGACTGCGTCTTCACCGCCAGCCCCCGCAGGTCGTACCACACCTGCTCGGTGAGCGGGACGGCGGCGAGCGCGCCGGTCGTCTGGTTCGCGGCGTAGCTGTCGGTGCGGTAGGCGCGGCCGTACTCGTCGTAACTGAACGCCGACACCGCCCGCCGGCGGGCGTCGGTCGGGGCGGTGCCGACGGCCACCGTGTCCCCGTCGTACACGGCGGCGGTGAGCACCTGGCCGAGGTTGTCGTAGGTGTACCGGGCGAGCGGGCGGTTGACCGACTCGCCCTCGACCGCCTCCACCCCCTCCTTGACGGCCTCCAGCCGGTTCCGCCAGTCGTAGGCCAACTCGGTGCGGCGGTCGGCCCGCCCGTGGCCGGGGTGCAGCGTGTACGCCGTCAGGTTCGAGTCGCCCACCCCGCCGTGGTCGTACTCGGCGTCGGCCAGCTTCACCATCCCGGCCGGGTTGGACGGACTCCAGAAGCCGCTCGCCGGGGTGTCGTTGGTGCCCGCCCACGAGCTGACCGGCCGGCCGATGGCGTCGTACACCGTCCGCCCGATCACCCCGTCCGGCCCGACCGCCTTGTTCGCCCGCCCCCGCTTGTCGTACCCGTACTCGGTGCGGAGGTAGTTCACCCCGGCCGTGCCGATGGCCGGCTCCTGGCTGTACCCCGACCAGCCCAGATCGCTGTAGGCGTCCGCCGCCACCGTCTGCCCGGCCGGGTTGACGTGCGCGCGGGTGAGCGACTGCACGTTCTCGATGGCCTCCCCGCCGGTCGGCCGCCCGCCCATCGTGGCGGCGAACGTGTCCATGCTCAGCCACTCGGCGTACCCCCGCCCCCAGTCCTCCCGGTACACCTGGGTCGGCCCGGTCGGCTGGGAGCCGGTCCACCCGCGGTACACCCGCACCTCGCGGGCGGCGTCGTTGTACACCGTGTACGTCACCCGCCCGAGCGGGTCGGTGGCCTTGGTCGTCCGCCCCAGGCCGTCCGCCTCGAACCGGTACGTCTGGTGCGACCCGCCGCCGGCCGGGGTGGACCACCCGGACGGCAGGGCGGTGTACTCGTACGGCAGGGCGGTGTTCACGTCGGACACCGCCTTGAGCAGCGCCCCCGTGAGCGGGTCGTACTGGTAGTGGGTGAGGAACCCGGCGGCGTCCTTCGCCCACACCACCCGCCCGTCGGCGTCCACCACCGACGTCATTGTGACCGCCACCCCCGGCCCGTTCAGCCCGGCGGTGACGGCCGGCAGGGTGGTGGTGAGGGTGTGCGCGTGGTGGGTGCCGGTCTGCCAGGTGTAGGCGTAGGTGGTGGTCTGTCCGCCGCTGCCGTCGGCGTTCCGGTAGCGGGTGTCGGCCGCCGGGTGGTAGGTGCTGAACCCGCCGGCCGTGCGGGCGTAGTACGCCCGCTCCCACTGCTTCACCCCGCCGCCGAACTCGCCGTTCTGCACCCACCCGGACGACGCCAGCCACACCACCCCGCCGGCGACCGTGTCGGTGGCGGTGGTGGTCGCCGGGTAGGCGAACGTGCTCACCAGCCCGGCCGCGTCCCGCAGGTGGGCGGCGTTCCCGCCGCTGAACCCGACCAGGTCCGGCAGGGCGTCCGAGTACCCGCTGACCGCGCTCGGGGCGGCGACCATCACCGGCCTGTGGGCCGCGTCGTACTTGGTGTAACTGGCCCACGTGCGGCCGGTGCCGGCCTCGGTGGTGGTCGCCAGGAGCGGCTGGCCCCAGGCGTTCGCGTACACGGCGTTCACCGTCCCGTCGTCCAGCGCCTCCGCCGCCTTCACCGCCCACGTGTTCACGCCGGGGGCGAACCCGCTGGCCGTGTAGCTGAGCACCGCCCCGCCCAGCCCGCCGGCGCACGCGCTGCACCCCTCTCCGGCGCGGACGATCTTGCTCACCCGCCGCTGGGCGTCGTACTCCAACTTCAAGTCGGCGTACGGGGCCACCTGGGCGTCGGACAGCGTGCCCAGGTCGCCGGCGAACGGGAAGGCGGCCCGCAGGCGGGCGGTCGCCCGCTCCCCCAGGTGGAACTTCAGCCCGTCCTCGTACCCGCCCGCCTGCCCGGACTGGTAGAAGCGGGTGTACGTCTCCCCCGCCATGACCGCCGTGACCGCGTCCGGGTGCCGGGTGCGGGTCGTGCCGTTCAGGACGGCCACGTACTGCAACCCGACGGCGGGCGGGGCGGTCACCGGGCGGAAGGCGTACTGGAGGGCCACCGTCTCCACTTCCCCGGTCCCCCGCGTCCGGTGGATCGCCGTCACCCGCGGGTGGCGGTCGCCCGCCGGATCGACGAGCAGGGCCGTCGTGTAAGTGACCGTCTCGGTCACGCCGCTGGCCGGGTCGCTCCACTCGACCGCCTTCGGCACCCCCATGCGACCCCACTCGCTCTCGTCGGGGGTGTAGTCGAACGTCGCCGTCCGCCCGGCGGCGTCGGTGCGTTCGACCAACTGGCCGCGAATGTAGAACGGCACCTCGACACCGTACGAGGCGAACACGAGCACGCCCCCCGCCCCGTCCGTCACCCGGTAGCGGTCGGGGCCGTCCGCGGCAAGAGTGGCCGGCCCGCCGAAACGGGGGGCGAACCCGCCCCCGGCCGGGACGAACGGGGTGGCCGAGTACCCCCCGTCCGCCAGCACGAACCCGCCGGCCTCGTCCGGCAGCAGGCGGGGCACGTCGGCCAGCCGCGTGCCCGGCCCGCCGAACAGGTCCGAGTACCCGTCGGCGTTCGTCCACTGGAGGACCGCCGCGGGCACCGCCCCCGGCCGCTCCCCGCCCGCGTCGGCCAGGTTCACCCGCACCCGCCCGTCGGTCCGCACCCCGCTCGACAGCTTCTCCGACCCGCCCGTGTCGGCCCCGCCGAGCGGGTCGAGCGGCGACCCGGCGGCGCACTCCCCGCACGTCGGCGCGACCCGGTCGGTCGCCTGGTCGTCCTCGATGCCCGTGTCCGCCGCCCGGCGGGTGGCGTCCACCGTGTACCCGGCCGCGTCGTTCAATCGCACCCGGACGTACTCGCCGCGGTCGGCGACGGTGTCCACGGTGGGGGTGATGAGGACACCGGCGGTCCGCTCGCCCGGTTGGAACGAGACGCTGTGCGTGCCGGCCGCGAGGGTGTGGTCCACTATGGGGGTCGCCGTCCCGCCCACCTCGAACTGGACGGTCAGCCCGGTGTCGGCGGCCGGGTTGGTGATGGTGCGGTGCAACGTCACCATCCCGGCGTTCGCCCCCTTCTCCTTGGCGTGCCGCGTCGGCATGGCCCACACCAGCGGCAGCGCCGGCGGGCTGACGGTCAGGGGCGGGGCGTACGTGCTGCTCCCGTGGAACCAGTCGTCCCCGCTGTAGGTGAGGGTGAGCCAGTTCGGCCCGTACCCCTGACTGCCGTACTGGCCGGGCGGCAGGGTGTACGCCGGGACGGTGAGGACGGCCCGCCCCTGACCGGGGCCGTTCGGGGCCACCGCCGCCGTGCCCAGCGGGCCGACCCCGACGCGGGTGAACGTGACCGTCCCGGTCGGCGTCTGCTGGCCGTTCGTGGAGTTGTTGGCGTCGAACACGTCGGCCGCGATGGTGAACGGGCTGCTGGCCGGCACCGGGTTCTGCGAGTACCCGCCGAACTGGAGGTACGTCGGGTCGACCGGCGGGTCGTTCGAGGCGGCCACCGCCAGCCCGTTGGTGAACCCGGCCCCGAACGGCACGTAACGGCTCTGCGGCTGGGGCAGTTCGGCCAGGGTGCGGCCGTCGAACACCCGGATGGACGCGGTCGGCCCGGCCGCGGTGCCGACGACCACGTCGGCGTACTGGTCGTCGGTGACGAACGCGGCGGCCGTCACCACCCCGGCCGTCATCGCCGTGCCGAACGGGGAGAACTCGGCGTGCAGTTGGGTCGTCACCCCATCGAACACCCGCACCAGCGACCCGGCCCCGGCCCCCCGCCCGACGACGATGTCCGGCACCCCGTCCCCGGTCACGTCGCCCGCCTTCCAGTCGGTGCTCACGTTCGCCCCGCCGGGGAACCCCACGTCGAAGGCGAAGAAGTTCCGCACGTCGGCCGGCCCGCCGGCGGCGTTCAGGTCGAACACCCGCACGTGCGGGCTGCCCCCCGCCCCCGCCCCGACCAGCAGGTCGGCCTTGCCGTCCCCGGTGAAGTCGGCCGCCCCGACCGACACCCCGCCGGTGAATTCGGGGGCGAAGGCGAAGAACTGGCCGATCACCTCGCCCGTCCGGCCGCTGTACACCTTCACGTGCGGGCCGCCGCCCGCGCCGGCCGCGGTGATCACGTCCGCGCGGCCGTCCCCGTCCACGTCCCCGCTGGCCACGGACACCCCGCCCGTGAACTGCACGTCGTAGGCGAAGAAGTTCCCCAGCGGCCCGGCAATCGGTTGGCCCGTTTTGGAGTCGAGGACCGTGACGTGCGGCCCCCCGCCCGGCCCGGCGGCGGCGATCAGGTCGGGCCAGGTGTCGCCGTTCACGTCCCCGGTGCCCACGCGGACTCCGCCGGTGAACGCGGGGTCGAACGGGGTCCGCTCGAAGGCGAGCGTGCCCGTCTCGGCGAAATACGCCTTCACCCGCGGCGCGGACCCCGGCCCCACCCCGCTGAAGATCATCGGCAGTGGGAGCGGGCGGCCGTCGGGCACCACCCGATCCTCGAGCGGCAGCAAGTTCAGGCGGACGGGCAACGACGCGGGCGGCGAGGTGAACCCGGCGGGCCGGCCGAGCAAATGGTCCCACACGCGGGACAGGGCGGACCAGACCGGGCGGGCGACGGAGGGACGGCTCATGGGCGACTCCCGGTCCTCACTCCGCCTCCGGCGGGTGGGGGTCGAGACGGTCGGGTCCGCGTCGTGCGAACCGCTCGGTCGGGCCGGTGACACCATTCGAAACACGCGCACAACAGAATCGACTGTGAGACCGCTCGCGCGTGTGTTGCTGTTATTTGAGGGGAGATTACTGGCGGTTGATCTCACTTGTCAAACATAAAAATCCGTCACGGACGGAAAAATCGACACGACCGGGTGTCCGGGGCGAACGTCCTGGAACGTCACTCCGGACATCCTGGCCGGAGTCGACGCGGGTGGTGAACGACGCATCGGCCTGGATTCGCAGGCTGCCGTCGTCGAATTCACCCCACGCCTGCGGCGGCGGTTTTTGGCACCCAGTGGATTGCGATCCAGGCCCGGAGGTGGACATGAATTCCGGAAAGATTTCCGAAACAGTTCAACCGACCACCCGCGGCGACCTCGGGCGGCGGTCGCCGGGGTGGGGCGGGGTGAAAAGTCCGGCCGGACGGGGTCGGAGACCGTACGGCAGCCGTGGAGAAACTCAGCGGAGTTTTGAACAAATCAGGGGGGAGGGGGGCGAACGACCACCCGCCGGCACCAC
>JANNDF010000150.1:0-2834 GCA_031387445.1 Planctomycetia bacterium | reverse complement strand
GCGGGCCTTCCCTCGGGCACCCCTCTCGCCGACCCGCCGCCAATAAGGCGAAAGAAACACTAAGCATTTTTTCCGGTTGCACCCATTATTAAAGAAGCGGCCGGGATCAACCCGGCCGCTCTTGGATGAGAGTGACGCCCGGCGGGCGGCACCTAAATACCTCCCGTCAAATGCGGAAGTGGTTCGGTGTCGGGGCGTGGTCCGACTCAGGGCCTCGTTGTCGCTGGCTCACTTGAGTTGAGAGGACAGGATCTCCTTCTCGGACTTCGCGAGCCCCTCCTTCCACCGCTTGTCCGCCAGCAACATCGCCAATGCCTTCTCCTTCGCCTCCTTGTCCTTCGGGGCGTACTTCGCGGCGATCCAGTCGCACTCTTTCAGGCAGTAGCTCAGGTAATTTGACGCCGACTCCGGCCGCCCACCGCCGCTATACCCAAAGACCACCAGGAACGGTACACCGTCCACCACCTCGATCGGCTCCAGCGGCCACTCCTTATAGTCCCCGCCTCCGAGGAACGTCGGCGCGCCAAGCGCCGGGCGGCGGAACTTTCCCTTCGGCCTGGCGGTGAACAGCATGCGGCAGAGGATCAGCGCCTTCTCGTCTTCGCCCCGCTCGCCGGCATCATCGACCATTTTCTTGAGCGTGTCCCCCGCCGACTTCGGTTCGGCCTGGAGCGCCATTGCCGCCGCGATGTACGGATCGACCCGGTACGAGTCTTTCTCCTTGCCCCGCCAGACGGGGGGCAGGTCCTTCAACGGGGCGGACTTCACCACCTCCTGCCCCGAGCCGGTGGCGACAGTCACCGGAAGAAGAGCCAGTGTTACGACCAGATGGAGACGGTGCATACCTCACCCTCGGGGGGGGTCATTCGGCGCGCTCGATCCTCCCACACTACCTCAGGGAATGCCAGCGTGCCTTTCCGCCCGCCACCACGGTCCGCACTTCCGCATTTGGCGGGAGGTATTTAGTCAATAGTCCGTCGTGTGCAATTCATACGCGGCGGCGGCGAGTGTGACCGCCGCGAACGCACCCGAGGCCGCCACGCTCGCCTCCGGGTGGAACTGGTGTTTCTCCTTCAGCACGCTGATCTCGTCCGCACTGCTGAAGAACCCCTGTGCCCCCATCGCCTCGAAGAAAATGCCGCTCATGTCGAACGGCTTCGGCAGGAACCAGTAGCCCACTTCGAGCAGGTAGTGCGACGCCCCGCCCATGCCCTGCACCGGGAACGCGGCCAGGTGGTGGTGGGTGAAGTTCATCGTCCAGCAGAGCACCCAGAAGAGGAGCGTGCCGAACGCCGCCGCCACCGTGCTGCGGGTACACACGGCGATGAACGCCGACACCGAGTAGAAGATGGCGAAGTTCACCACCAGCAGTGGCACCGCCAGCCAGTAGCTCGCCTCCCACACGTTCGTCGCCAGCCCCAGCGCCAGCCAAGTGCCGCCGACGAACAGCGTCGCCTGCACCGCCACGAACCCGACCACGCCGAGGTACTTGCCGAGCAGGATGGCCCACCGCGGGGCGGGCTTGGACAGCAGCACGGTGGCGGAATGCGGTTCGAGGAACGTGGGCAGGAAGCCGGCCGTCCAGATGATCGCCAGGAGCACGCCGAGGGAGTCGGCCAGCACGCCGGCGATCCAGATCTGCACGAACCGCACGGCATCCTCTTTCGTCTTGCCGATGGGCGACTTCACCGCCCCGAAGCCGAACGAGATTTCGCCGTCCTTGATCTGCACGCCGTCCTCTTTCACCTTGTCCGCGCCGCCCGCGTTCCCCACTTCCGTCTTCGGCAACGTGTACACCGCCTCGCCCGGTTGCGGCTTCACGCCGCCGGTCACGCGGATGCTGGCGCAGAACGCCGTACACAGCGCGGTCACGCCGAGCATCACCCAGAACAGCTTGGTGTGCAGCGACTGGCGGAAGGTGTCGCGCACCATCCACCGCACGGTGCGGATCGCCTCGGGAAGCGAAATCACGACGCAGCTCCCTTCGTGTACAGGTTTCGCAGGGCGGCTTCCAGGCTCTTCTTGCCGGCGGTCAGGTCGTTCAACTTGCCGCGGTACACCACGCTGCCGCCCACCAGCACGGCCAGTTCGTCGCACAGCCCCTGCACCTCTTCGAGCACGTGCGACACCAGCAGCACCGTCTTGCCGGCCTTCTTGTACTCGGCCACCACGTCGCGGAGCAGTTGCCGGCCGGTCAGATCCAGTCCCTCGGTCGGCTCGTCCAGAATGAGTAGGTCGGGTTCGTTGACGAGCGCCTGCGCCAGCCCGAGCCGTTGAACCATGCCCTTGCTGAACCGGCTGATCGGCTCGTGCCGGCGGTCCGCCAGCCCGACCCGTTCGAGCAGGGCGTTCACCCGCGTGGGCAACTCCTCCGAACTCACCCCGCTCAGCCCGCCGTAGAAGGTGAGCACCTCGCCCGCACTCAGGTAGCGGGGGAAGGCGTGATTCTCGTGCATGTACCCGACTTTCCCGAGCGTGTGCCGGGCGGACGCCGGTTCCCCCAGCCGCATGACGGCCCCGCTCGTCGGGCGGGCCAGTGAGAGCAGCAACTTCACCAAAGTCGTTTTCCCGGCCCGGTTCGGGCCGAGCAGCCCGAACACGCTCCCGCGGGGGACGACGAGCGAAACGTCTTGCACGGCCGGCACTTTGGCCTTGGCGAACAGGCCGGTCTTGTAGGTCTTCCCCACACCCGTGAACTCGACGGCGGCGACCACGGCACTCCCTCCCGGCGGGCGATTCCGATTGTGAACAGCCGAACCATAGGTCACGCCGGAGCAGAAATGCGGACTGCGGCGAGAAAAATTGTCGCCACCCCTGGAACCGCCGGCGTGAGC
>JANNDF010000144.1:0-4156 GCA_031387445.1 Planctomycetia bacterium | reverse complement strand
ATCGGCGAGACCGAGAAGAAGTTGGAAGTCATCTTTACCGAAGCGGAGCGACGCCTGCACGCAGCCCGCAAGGAGGATGCGGACCGCACCCAGGACCCGGAGGAGAAGCAGGCTTTAGAGGCCTACGAAGCCCAACTGATGCCCCGGCTGCGCACCGCCTACGCCCGCCTGCAACCGCTCGAACCGACCGGCGGGAAGGAGATCACCAGGGGCATCCTCCAGCCGTCGGTGACGGTGCGGGCGGGCACCACCCTGTACGGCGGGGCGGACACGGCCGTGTTCACCGCCCAGCAAGCCGACCCGTCCGGATACGGCCGCCCGGCCGTGCCGACCGCCGGCCCGATCTGGTTCGCCAAGATGGACCGCAACGGCGACGGCGACGTGTCCCGCGGCGAGTTCCTGGGCAACAAGGCGGAGTTCGACAAGATCGACGCCAACCACGACGGCCTGATTGCACTCGACGAAGCCGAGGTGTTCGAGGCGAAGGCCCGCCCGAAGAAAGAGAAGTAGGGCGGGCGACACATGCGCTTCTGGAACCGCCGGCGTGAGCCGGCTGGGTGTTCACCGCACCCGGCCGGCCCACACCGACGGTTCCAATTTGTGGCCACGCCACAGCACAAACAAATCTACCTAACCCCCGCATTCCGCACATTCGTTAAACTCGGCACTTCCGCCACTACCCATTTTGCCGCCCTTATCGCCCTCATCCGACACCGAAAATCCGGTTGCTCTACCCTTTCGCACGCCGTTCGGCCACACTCACCCCCCGAACCCGCACAAGCGTCAGGGTCCATCATGGCTCCGCAATCCCTGCAACCGTTGAAGTTGCGCCCGCTGGCCGTCGAGCGGCTCGAAGAGCGTGCCACCCCGGCCACCCTCGTGGCCCCGCAGGCGGTCGCGTCCGACCCGTCCGTCGGCTCGCAGTGGGGGCTGGCCGCCATCAACGCCCCACAGGGGTGGAACGCCGCCACCGGCACCGGGCAGACCATCGTGGCGGTCATCGACACCGGCGTCGATCTGACCCACCCCGACCTGAAGCCGAACCTGTGGCGGAACCCCGGCGAGATCGCCGGCAACGGCATCGACGACGACCGCAACGGGTACGCCGACGACGTGAACGGGTGGGACTTCGCCAACAACGACGCCGACCCGACCGACGAGCGGGGGCACGGCACGCACGTCGCCGGCATTATCGGGGCGGCGGGCAACAACGGCATCGGCGGCAGCGGGGTGGCGTGGAAGACCCGCATCATGGCGCTGAAGATGTTCGACGCGGCCGGCAACGGCAGCACGCTCGGCGGGGCGAAGGCCATCGACTACGCCGTGCGGAACGGGGCCAAAGTCATCAACTGTAGCTGGGGCGGCGGGGCGGGCGACGCGGAACTGGACGCGGCCATCGCCCGCGCCCGCGCGGCCGGCGTCATCATCGTCACCTCGGCCGGCAACGACGGCAAGAACAACGACACCACCCCGCAGTACCCGGCCAGCTACGCCCGCACCTCGGACAACACCGTGGCCGTGGCCGCCACCACCAAGACTGGGCTGGCGAGCTGGTCGAACTACGGCGCGGCGTCGGTGGTCGTGGCCGCCCCCGGCGACAACATCGTGAGCACCGCCAGGGGCGGCGGCACCACCACCAAGAGCGGCACCAGCATGGCCGCCCCGTTCGTGTCCGGGGCGCTCGCCGTGCTGTGGGACCAGCACCCGACGTGGACCTACCAGCAGGTGCTGGCCAAGCTGCGGTCGTCGGTCGAATCGCAACCCAGCCTGAGCGGGAAGGTGAGCACCGGCGGCGAACTGGACCTGGCCAAACTGCTCGACGCCCCGGCCGCGTCCCCGCCGGTCACCGTCCCCCCGCCGCCGGTCTCGCCGCCGGTCTCCGTCCCCCCGCCGCCGGTCTCGCCGCCCGCGCCCGTGGCCGAGAAGAGTGTGGCCGGCGTGCTCTCCACCGGCACCGCGGTGTCCGACTTCCGTACCTCGCGGGTGACGTTCAACGTGACCGACACCAAAGCCGTAGGCACCGTCAAGCTGACCGTGGACCTCTCCCACGCCCGCACGAGCGACCTGCAACTGCGGCTGACCGCCCCGGACGGCCGGCGGGTGGTGCTGCTCAACCGGGCGGCCAACGCGAAGCTGAACGGGGCGACGTTCAGCACAGCCGTGTTCGCCGGGCTGAAGGCGAAAGGCACCTGGACGCTGGAAGTGTTCGACGTGGTGAGCGGGTCCACCGGCACCCTGCGGTCGGCCAGTTTGAGCTGGTGAGTCGGGCGAGTAGGTCCGGCACAGCCGGACCTACTCAGCGGCACCTTCTGTCCTGCACGTCGTCGCACTTCCAACCTTCACGTCACGTTCATCGCACCGACCCCTTCCGCACGCGGCGCTGTGGTATCAATCCAGCCATTCACCACGAGAGCGCGAAATGGCGTCCCGGGCAACCCTGTACACGACCGCGTTCGGGGTGGCGGCTCTGCTGGCCATCGGGTGCAAGCCGCCGCCGGCACCGCTGAAGGTGAAAGTGACCCACGACGGCAAGCCGGTGGACAACTGTGCGGTGCGGTTCGTGCCGGACGCCGACGTGCCCGACCCGAAGGGGATCGCCTTCGGCAACACGGACGCGAACGGCGAGTGCGAGCTGGCCCTGCTCATGACCGGCGAAAAGGGGTTGCCGCCCGGCGCGTACAAGGTGACGTTCGAGGCGTGGAAGGACAAGAAGGGGAAGGCGGTGCCGCCGACCGCCAAGCCGAGCGAGGTCGAGGGCGGGGTGATCGACCGCCTGCCTCAGCAGTACAAGTCGATCGGCAGCACCCCCGAGCGGCTCACCGTGACGGCCGGCACCACCAGCCACGAGTTCCAACTGACCGGGAAGTGACCCTCCCGGCGGTTCATCGTTTCATTCCTTCCACCCGGAGTTCTGTATGAATCGCTCCCGCGCCGCGTTCACGCTGATCGAACTACTGGTGGTGATCGCCATCATCGCCATCCTGATCGGCCTGCTGTTGCCCGCCGTGCAGAAGGTGCGGGAGGCCGCCGCCCGCATGACCTGTAGCAACAACCTGATGCAGTTGGGCATCGCCTGCCACTCGTTCAGCGACGTGAACGACGGGTGGCCGCTCGGCGCCGAGTTCAACGTGGGCAGCGGGTGGACTGCGTTCATCCTGCCGTACCTGGAGCAGGACAGCGCGTTCAAGGGGCTGACCTTCCGCGAGGACGACATCTCCAACGACCAGTGGGCGGCCGGCCTGCCCGGCGTGGGCGGCGACCCGACCAGCGCCAACGCCAGCGTCCGCAACATCGGCCTGTGCGAGCTGAAGTACAAAATGTTCCGCTGCCCGTCGTCCACCGTGCCGGACAACTACGCCGACATCTCGGGGGACAACTGGATCGTGCAGAAGCGCGCCCCCGCTAACTACCTGGGGTGCGTGAGCGGGAAGATCGTGGACGACCGCCGGCGGATGACGGCCAACACCCCGTGGGGGAGCACCGGCTCGGGCACCGAGGACATCCACACCCTGGACGGCATCTTCGTCGGCAAGGCGGTCCACCAGCGGATCGTCTGGCAGGGCACCCACCGCACCACCGGCCAGCCGTTCCAGTTCAGCGGCGGCATGACGAGCGGGGTGACGATGGTGGGCATCACCGACGGCACCAGCAACACCATCGCCATCGGCGAGGCCGAACCCGACTCGCGGGGCGTCGCCCTGGCCGGCATCGAGCGGGAGAACAACACCAGCGGGTGCGGGCGGAAGGACCACTGGGCCATCGGCTCGGACGACGTGGACACGTCCAACCAGGGCGACATGTCCGAGTTCCTGGGCAGCACCGGGGTGCCCATCAACTACCTGCGGAACGCCCCCCCCGCCCCGTGCACCACCCAGTTCGCCGCCTACGAGCTGAGCTACGGCAGCCGGCACACCGGCGGGGCCAACTTCCTGTTCGCCGACGGGTCGGTCAAGTTCGTCCGCGACAGCGTCAGCCCGGCCACCCTGTCGGCCCTCGGCACCCGCAACGGCGGCGAGGTGATCGGCAACGACTTCTAAACCCGCCCGACCGGCTTTTGTAGGGCGGGTCGAGCGGGGATCTCAACCGCCACTACCCTTGCCAAACGGCCTCCACACGGCCGACCGCCGCGACGACCCGCCGGTGATGAGTCGGCGGG
>JANNDF010000142.1:0-12658 GCA_031387445.1 Planctomycetia bacterium | reverse complement strand
CGGCACGTTCAACAGTGCCGCCCGGCAGGCGGCACCTACTTCAGCCGGTCTAGCTCAGTGGGTCATCGCGTACACGATCACGTTGATGCCGAGCGGGTAGGCCTTCTTCTCCGAGAACTCCTTGAAGTACCACGGGTCATCGCCCTCCCGCTCCCACCCGTCGCCCAGGTCGGTGTTGTGCCCGATGAACGCCATCATCCGCCCCTTGTCGTCGAACAACCCCTTGTAGTGAACCGTCTGCGTGTTGCCGCCGTGCCCGCGCTCCCAGGTGGTGCCGTCCTCCCGGCCGGACCACGCCGCACCGATGCTCGGGATCTGCGGCTTCTCTTTCAGCCGATAGACGCAGCGGAAGACCTCGTGGTCGAGCGGCAGTTCTTTCGGCTCGCGGTCGGGGAACACCCGCTTCATCTCGCGGGCGAAGTTATCCCACTCGGAGTCGCCCCAGAAGTCGTCCACCATCAGGAACCCGCCGTTCAGCAGGTAGCGGCGGAGGGCGGTCACGTCGTCGTCGGTGAACACCAGCGAGCCGGGTTCGACGATGTAAATGAACGGGTACTCGAACAGCCGCAGGTCGGTCAGCCGCATGTTGATCGGGTTCGGGTTCACCCGCAGCGAAGTGAGCTGCTGCAAGCGGAAGGAGAAGTTCAGGTCGGCATCCGGCCAGTCGGTCGTCCAACTCCCGCCACCCCACCGCCGGCCGCCGCCGCGGGACGAGTCGTACTCGATCCGCACGAAGGTGAACACGTCGCGTTCGAAATTCGGGTCCACCTTCCAGTCGGAGACCCCGCCCCGATCCGACGGCAGTTGCAACTGGCGGCTCGGGGAGGGCTGGACGGCGGGTTGCTGTGCGACCGCGACGAGACCGACGACGGCCGCGACGGACAGTACACCCAGACCTGTTGCCACGAACCGGCGACTTCGGGTCACGGTCACTTCTCCGGTTTGGGCGGGACGGCGGGCTTGTCGGTGGGGCCGGCCAGTTTGAGCAACAGTTCGTGGGCTTCGCGGGACCGCGGGGCGTCGTCGAGTGCCTTCAGCACCTCGCGGCGGGCCTTGTCTTTCTCGCCGCTCTGTTCGAGCAACACCGCCAGCCGGTAGCGGACGTCCGCCGTATCGGGCGGAGCGAATCGTAGGATGGCGCGGTTGGCGGTGATCGCTTCGTCTCGCGCCTTCGACTTCTCGGCCGCCTTCGCCAGCGCCCGGTGCGGGGCGGCGGTGAGCGGATTGACGGCGAGCCAGCGGCGGGCGTTCTCGGCCGCGGAGGTCCAGTCTCCCGCGGACTCGTTCAGCTCGATCAACCGTTGAAGCGCGGCCGTCGCGTCGCCGTCCCTCTTCACCCACTCGCCCAGTGCGACGGCTTCTTCCTTCGCCTTCCCCGTCTTCCGGGAGGTGGTGGCGAGGAGTTCGTAAGCGCTGATCGGCCCCACGTACTCCGGGTAGATCGCTCGCAATGCCTGCGACTCCTTCTCCGCGTCGGCCCACTTCTCTTCACGCACCAGTTTCGCACACAGCCGCTGTTGCCCCCAGAAGTTTTTGGGGTGCTTTTCGAGCCACGCCCGGATCGTTGTCGAGTCCGCGGTGTCCGGAAGATCGACCTTCTCCCAGGTGGCGTCGGGGGCCGTCGCCTTCGCTCGATCACGGGCGAACGTCGTGAAGTCGGCATCCAGTTTGGTCAGCGCTGCCCCGGTACGCCGCTCCAGTGCCTCATTCACGGGCACCCCCTTCCCCACGTCATCCAGCACGGCCTTCAACTTGTCGAACCCGAACCGACTGATGAGAAACTCGACCGCCAGCGCCGACTCGAAGTACGCGAACTGGACGTGCAACGCGCTTTTCGCATTCATGAATGCGGAAGTCAGCTTCGAGAGCGGTGTCAGGTCAGCGCCCAGGATCATTTCACGATAGCTGGGGGTCATCCACTGACCCCAGCCGGGGTTCTCCTGCGACTCCTCGTACACGGAAATCCCCTCACTCAGCCAGCGGGGCATCTTGTTACGGGTCTTGTGGAGGGTGATCGTGTGGCAGAACTCGTGCCACAGGACCGCCTCCCAGTTGGACGGGTCCTTCCCCTGCGACGCCGGGCTGTTCACGGTGATGACCGGGCCGAAGCAGACTCCGAGGAACCCGGCGGCCCCCGGCATGCCGAACGTCCGCACGGCGAAGTCCTGGTTCTTCGGGAAGATTTCGACCGTCACCACCTGGTCGAGCTTCACGCCGTACTTCTCGCCCAGCACCTTCTTCGCCCGTTGAAGCACCGCCACGACCCGCGGCCCGTACAGGTCGGCTTCCAGGTCGTCCATGCGGACGACGAACCCGTCGGCGGTGATGGTGCGGAACTTCGCCAGGTGGTCGCGGAGGAAGACGAGGTTGTGCGCGACCACGTCGTACCCGTCGGCGGCGAACACCTCGGCCGCCAGCTTCCACCCCTCTTTTTCTTCCCCCAGGCGGAGCAAGTCCTGAGCGAGTTGTGCCTTCGCCGGCAGGTACTTCGGCTCCTTCTCCAGCGACAGCCGTTGGTACGCCGCCCCCTCCTTGAAGCGGTAGTCCTGCGACAGCTTCCGCCCGATCAGGTGATCCACCTGCGGGTTCGTGTTCCAACGAGCGAGCGCCTTGGTGCGTGCCTCCTTCTCACCTGTCGGGTCCGCCTTCAGGTTCGCAATCGCGGCCTTGTACGCCCACGCCCGCGGTTCACCGGGGTCCACGTCGAGGACGGCCTTCAGTGCAATTTCAGCGGCGGTGAAATCGTCGGAGGTCACGAGGTGATCGACGCGGAAGAGGAGACTGTCGGCGTGGTGCGGGTTGATGGCGAGGGCGTCGGTGATCGCCTTCGTGGCCCGCTCGCGGTCGTCGTCGGCGAACGCACGGGCCAGCAGGAAGTGATACCGCGGCGAGTCTACGGCCGACTTTGGTGCCTTCTGGAGTGTCTCGGCGGCGAAAGCCCGGTCGTGCTTGGTGAGCTCGAGTTCGGCGGTGGCGAGGTGGGCGTCGAGGAAGTCGGGCGACTGTTTCAGCACCGGGAGGAAGAGCTTGTCCAGTACCTCTTTCGCGTCGGTGCCGGCTTGCTGAAGGTGGCGACCGAGAGCAACCTTTTCGGCAGGAGTGTACGCGGCTCGCTTGTCGATCTGTTCCTGAACCGCGGCCAGCGCCTCCTTCGCTTCTTTCTCCCGTCCACTCGTGCGGTACACGTCGTGGGCGAGCAGGTGAAATGCCAGATCGTTCGGGAACTTGGTGCGGCCCGCCTCAATCGTCTTGCCGGCCGCGTCGTACTTCCCGCGGGCGATCTCGGCCCGAACCTTCAACTCCCACCAGCGAGCGGACACCTCCCCCGCCGCCATCTCGTCCGCAATGAGCTTGTCGCACTCCGCGTACTTGCCCGTGCGGAGCAGCTTCTCGGCGTCGGCGATGTCCGCACCGTGAACGGCGGACAGACCAGTCAGCGCGAGAACGAGCGCGATCAGGCGGGCGAGGCACCATTCGCTTTCCAGTCTGGATCCGCCCATTCTTGCTCCGGGCCGCGTGGGTCGTCTTCCGCCGACTGTAACGGCCTGGGGTCGCCCGTGCAAGAACGATGAAGGCGACTCTCATGAGTGCGAGCGGGTTGGCACGAACGGCCTACAATTCCGGCACAGTTTGATGAGGAGAGGGGCATGCTGCTCGAAGAGTACAACTTCAAACGCGAAGTGCTGGACGACCCCGGGCCGGTGCTGGTGGACTTCTGGGCGGCGTGGTGCGGGCCGTGCCGGGCGATGACCCCGGTGCTGGCCGAGGTGGCCCGCGACTTCAAGGTGTGCAAGGTGAACACCGAGACGAACCCGCAGTTGGCGGCCAAGTTCGAGGTGTCGGCCATCCCGCTGCTGCTGATATTCCGCGGCGGGCAGGTGGTGCGACGGTTCGAGGGGGTGACGGACGCGGCCACGCTGCGGGCGGCACTGGCGGCATCGAGTTGAGCGGGCGAGGAGTCGAGATTCTCGAATCATCCCCCTACGGCACTGTTCCTGGCGGTCGGATAGACTGGTGGGATCTATCCGCTTCGGCTCACCGCTGAGTCGTGCAGCGTGTGGTTCGTTCGTCGAGGCAAGAGGGACTGCCATGCGTCGCGTCTGGATCGTGTCGGCTTCGCTCGCCCTCCTCGTCGTGGGGTGTCCTGAACCTCCGCCTGGGCCGGTTGCCACGGCCGCGCCAGTCCCGAAAGCGCTCAAGCGAAAGGGCCTCGTCTGCACCATCCAGGGCAGCCCGACGTGCGAGGCCGGTCAGGCTCCCCAAATCCTCGTCACGGTGTCCAACAACACTGACCGTGACATCTACCTGGTTCACTGCCTCGATGCGTCGGACCGAAAGGGGCGATATCCGCACTGCTATTTCGAGGTGACCGGGCCGGACGGGAATCCGCTGAAGCCGGTACTCGGAGGGTGTGGCAACATGAACACACTCAGGGGCGAGAACTTCGTCCGGGTGCCGCCGGGCGAGGTGTTCAACCCGTACGGCGAAGGCAACTACGGGTTCTACCCCCACCTTTCCTACGGCTTATTCCGAACGCCGGGGGAGTACCGCATCCGGTTCGTGTACTCCACCGAGAGCGACGACCTGAAGGCGTGGGCTGGGGATGGCAAAGAGAAGGTGGCCGCCAACCAGGAGATCACTACCCGGTTCGAGCAGGTGCCTAGAGTCGAGATCCGGAGTGAGGAGTTCACCGTGACTGTGACCGCCAAGGGTAAGTAGCACGCGGTGAGGTCACTCGCCACTGCTTCCCCGGCGGGCGAGTAGGCTATGGGTGACTCCACCCTCGCCCCTTCTCTTCCCGGAACTCTCCATGTCTCGCATCACCCGCCGCACGTTCGCCGCCTCTGCCGCGGCCGGTCTCGCCACCACCGCCCTCTCCGCCGATCGTGTTTTCGGCCCGAATGACCGCGTCCGCCTCGGGTTCATCGGCCTGGGCAACCGCGGCGATCAGGTGCTCGATGCGTTCCTCTCCCACAAGGACGCCGAGGTCGCCGCCATCTGCGACATCTACCAGCCGTACCTCGACTTCGCGTCGAAGAAGATCGGCACCAGCCCGCAGCAGTTCAAGGACTACCGCAAGCTGCTCGAACTGAAAGACCTGGACGCGGTGGTGGTGGTCACGCCCGACCACTGGCACGCGCTCATGACGGTGGACGCCTGCAAGGCGGGCAAGGACGTGTACTGCGAGAAGCCGCTGTCGCTGTACGTGGCCGAGGGGCGTGCGATGGTGAACGCCGCGAAGGAGAACAAGCGGGTGGTGCAGTGCGGCATCCAGCGAATGAGTAGCACGATGGCGGCGGAGGCGGCGGAGGTGATCCGCTCCGGGGGCATCGGGAAGGTGACGGTGGTGCGGGCCTTCCACGTGCAGAACGAGTGGCCGAAGGGCATCGGCAAGCCGGCCGACTCCGATCCGCCGGAGGGCTTCGACTGGGACGCCTGGACCGGCCCGGCCGCCCTGCGGAAGTACAACAAAAACCGCACCTTCTACCGCTTCCGCTGGTTCCACGACTTCTCCGGCGGGCAGCTCACCAACTTCGGCGTCCACTATTTGGCACAGATCCACCGGTCGCTCGGCATGGATGCGCCGAAGGCGGTGGCGGCCATCGGTGGCAAGTTCGCCGACTACGACAACCGCGATGTGCCCGACACGATGGAGGTGATGTGGCACTACCCCGGCGACACGCTCGTCACCTTCTCGCAGTTCAACGCCACCGGTGCCCAGCCCGCCGCCAAGCCGTGCGAGATCGAGTTCCGCGGCACGAAGGGGACGATGTACTTCTCCACCAGCGGGTACGAGATCGTGCCGGAGTCGATCACGCCGAACGAGTTCGCCGCACGCACGCCGGTGGACCGCAACGTCGAAAAGGGCTGGCGAACCGGAGCGAAGACCGAGATCGAGGCGAAGAAGGTGGCCGGCAAGGTGCTGGATGCCGACCACGCCCGCAACTTCCTCAACTGCGTGAAGAGTCGCAAGACACCCAACTGCGACATTGAGTACGGCCACCGCATCACGACGGCCGCACTGGTGGCTGGCATCGCCCACCGTACCAAATCGATGCTGACGTGGGACGCGAAGGCCGAGACGTTCGTGGACAACGCCGCGGCCAACAAACTGCTCACCCCCGAGTACCGCAAGCCGTACAAGTTTCCAGTCTGAAGTAGGTGCCGCCTGCCGGGCGGCACAAGATCGCAGTGCCGCTCGTCTCGCGGCACTTACTTTCCGAAGTAGTCGTGCAGCACACGAGCCAGGCCGTTGCCGTAGGTCTGCCAGTGTTTGGCGGTCGGGTGCTCCTTCAACCCGGCGATCCAGTGACAGTTGAACTCATGGACGGCGGCAGCGATGCCGAAGCGTTGGAGCAGGCCGTCCGCGAGGGTGAAGGTGGTGCCGGCGGTCGGCTTGTTGCTGCCTTCGGTGAACCAGGTGTGCTTGCGGAGCAGCGCTTCGAGCTTTTCCATCTTTTCAGCACTCGGCTTGTCGCCCAGCACTGCCGGCCGGGCGTAATGCAGCTTGCCGTTGCCGTCGTTGTGCAGTTCCAGCGCGAGCGTCGGCCGCCGCCCGGCTTTGATCTGCTTGTTCAGCCACGCTTCGAGGGCCGCGTTCTCCGGTGCGAGTTTCTCGTCGGCCGGCTGGTCCCACCCGCGGTTCAGGTCGATGCCGTTCACGTTGAACCGCGTCCGCCCCTTCGCCACGCCGTCCTTGTTCGCCATCGGCAGCAGCCACAGGCAGTACCGCCCGCGGAACGCCTTCGCGTCGGCGTCGTCTTGAAGGAGTCGATCAGCCAACCCCTGAGCGACCCAGTTGCCGCCGGCCTCCCACGGATGGGCACGGGCACGCACGAATACGTGGTTCGCGGCGTCCGGGTCGCCAACTCGCACGATTTCCAGGTCTCGCCCCTCGGCCGTCTTGCCGATCACCGTCACCTCGGCCTGCGGGTTCTTCTTCACCCCCGCCAGCCAGCGGTCGAGGTCGGACAACCTGTACGGCTCTACCCGTGCGACGTACACCCGCGGGCCGGCCATCTTCAGGTCGAGTTGCACGCGGTTGTCGGGCAAGGAGCGTGTCGCCACCGGCGACCACGTCTTGCCGTCGGGTGACGTGACGACGGCCTTGAGTTCCCCCGCCACCGACCCCGGTTTGCCGTTGTACACGTTCATCAGGTTCTTGAATTCGAGTGTGACGTCCGCCCCCGGCTTGGCCTCGACGGCGAAGTGGATGTGCCCCGCCGCACGGTTCCCGCCGCTCCGCTCGTGGTCGTACAGCAACTGAACGTTCACCACCCCGTCGTCGCCCGTCTCGTACCACACCGGCGAAGCGTTCTCGAACCCGCTGTCGATGAACACCGGGTTCGCCGCCACGGTCGACTTCATTACAGGAGTCACCGGCTCCGCCGGGCGGTGCCGTGCGACCATCGAGTGGAAGTCGCCCAGGTTCCACGGCCCTACCACCGGGCGGCCGAGTTCCACCTCGGCCACCGCGACGGTGCCCCACTCGTCGGCCTTCGCCAGCACCTTGCCACTCGGGTCGAACACGGCCGACAGCATCCACCCGTCTTTCGGAGCCATGAACGTGCTGCTCACCACGTGTACGCGGTTCTCGGCGGCACGGGCCTTCGCCAGTTGCGGATCGCACCCCCACACCGGCCACGCGATCACCTCCGCCCCGCGGTTGCTCAGTTCGCGGGCCACCTCGGGGAAGAAGCCGTCGTAGCAGACCATCAGCCCGATCTTGCCGATCTTGGTGTCGAACACCGGGAAGTCCGAACCGGGGGCGACACCGCGTTCGACCTCGGCGTGCGGCAGGCACACCTTGCGGTACTTGCCAATCAGCTTGCCGTCCGGCCCGAGCAGCACCGCCGTGTTGAAGACGAGGTGCTTCTCCCGCTCGTACACGCTCAGCACGATGTGCGTGGCGTGCTTCTTGGCCAGTTCGCCGAAGAGTTCGGTGGTCGGACCGGGCACCGGTTCGGCCACCTCGTGCGGCTTCTTTCCGGTGTTCACGTAGGGGATCGTCTCACCGAGCACCACCAGATCGGCCTTCCGCTTCGCAGCGTCGGCGATGAGCGGGGCGTACTCCTCGCAGTTGGCCTTCGGCGACTTGCCGCTCGGCTTGTAGTGAACCGCGGCCAGCCGAACCGTTCGGGCCGCCGGCGGGTCGGTCTTGGCCAGTTCCACCCCGGCCCACTCGACCCGTCCGCCGGGCGCCCACTGCAGGTGCAGTTCCACCACCGCCTTCGTCGCCTTCGGCGGCACCTGATACACACCCGAAACGCTGGTCCACCCGTCGGCGTCGGTCGTGCCGTCCGCCGGATGCTCCGGTTCGGCCGAAGGGGTGTGCCCCAGATCCTTCACCCGCGCTTCCGGCACGGCGGCCGACACCATCTCCCCGGCGTCATCAGCCCACCGCACGCGGACGAGGCAACTCCGCCGCGTGTCAGCCACATTCCGCGTCTTGCGAACCACGCCGAACCGCACCCACTCCCCGCCAATCACGGGGTACTCCTTCTCCACCCACCCCTGGAGCCCCGCCCGCTGATCGTGGGTGATGACGAACGCACCCGATCGCTTCGGCCCGCCGGTCGAGTCGTAGGCGAACGCGGGACGGATTTCCTCTCGCGGCGAACGAGCCGACCAGCCGTGCGGTAGCTCATCCGCCTTCGGAACACGGGCCTGGTCGTCGGAGCGACCGAAGGGGATGAATGCGGAGACAGCGAGCGCGATCAGTATCAGCGAGCGGGATGTGGCGGGCATGCGACCTCCGGGAGAGCCGGCGGGGGGTTCGATTCGCGGTGCTCGTATCGTACACCCGTGGCGGGTACACTGCCTGCACACCCTCCGGACCTCCCCCATGCGTCTGCTCGGCACCCACCATGTTGCGGTCATCGCTTCGGACTGCGAGCGGTCGCGGCGGTTCTACGTCGAGGTCCTCGGGCTGGAGGTGGTCGGCGAGGTGTACCGGGCGGAACGGCGTTCGCACAAACTCGACCTGCGGCTGCCGGACGGCACGCAGATCGAACTGTTCAGCTTCCCCGACCCGCCGCCGCGGCCGAGCGACCCGGAAGCTTGCGGGCTGCGGCACCTCGCCTTCGCCGTGGCCGACCTGGACGCCGCCGTTCGGCACCTGAACGCGAACGGAGTGCCCGTGGAACCGGTACGAACCGACGAGTACACCGGCCGGCGGTTCACCTTCTTCGCCGACCCGGACGGCCTGCCGCTCGAACTGTACGAACGCTGATCCACTCCCCTTCCCTGGTGCTGTCATGCTCGCTCGCGTGCTCCTTCCATTGCTGCTGCTTTCCGCCACCTCGTTCGCCGCCGATCCGAAGCCGTTCTCTGGCAAGCCGACCAAGTGGGAAGGATTCGCCCGGTACGACTTCAAGGTGGGTGAACTCGAAGCCATCGTGGTGGTGCCGGAGAAGCCGCTGCCGGATCGCCCGTGGGTGTGGCGGGCCGAGTTCTTCGGCGCGTTCGCGGAGGCCGACGCCGCACTGGTGAAAGCCGGTTGGCACCTGGCTTACGTGAAGACGCCCGACCTGTTCGGCTCGCCGAAGGCGGTGACAAAGTGGGAGGCGTTTCACAAGGCGATGACCACGGAATACGGTCTGCACGCGAAGCCGGGGTTCATCGGCCTGTCCCGCGGCGGGCTGTACTCAATGAACTGGGCCGCCGCCCACCCGGACCAGACGCTCGCCGTGTACCTCGACAACGCCGTGTGTGACTTCAAGAGCTGGCCGGGCGGGGCGGTGAAGAAGTTGGGCACCGGCAAGGGGAGCGAGGCCGAGTGGAAGAAGATGCTGGCCGCCTACGACTTCAAGTCGGGCGACGAGGCGGTGGGGTACAAGCTGAACCCGGTGGACAACCTGAAGCCGCTGGCGAAGGCGAAGATTCCGCTGTTGCTGGTGTACGGCGACAAGGACACCGTGGTGCCGCACGCCGAGAACTCGGAGCTGGTGTACGACCGCTACAAGGAGCTCGGCGGGCCGGTCGAGCGGGTGGTGAAGCCGGGGTTGGACCACCACCCGCACGGCTTGAAAGACGTGACACCGGTGGTGAAGTTCTTCACCGACGCACTGACCCCGAAGAAGTGAACCGCGGAAACTCCTTCCTGCCGCCGATTGTCGATACGCCCCGTTCGGCGGTCGTGGATAATGCCGTCATCCCTCCCGCCGGTTTCACCTCCGATGACCCCGCATCGACTCGCACCGACACTGGTGCTGTTCGCCTCCGCCGCATTCGCCGCTGACCCGGCAGAGCCGGTCCGGTCGTTCCTCGGCACGCACTGCGTCGGCTGCCACGGGGCGGACAAGCCGAAGGGGAAGTTCCGCGCCGACACGCTCACCGGCGAGTTCGCGGAGAAGGCCGAACGCGAGCGGTGGGCGGCGGTGTTGGTTCGGTTAACCGCCGGCACCATGCCGCCGGAGGCGAAGCCGCGACCGCCGGAAAAGGACGCGAAGGCAGTGACCGGCTGGATTGCCAAAGAGATTGCGGCGGGCGAGGTGAAGGCGCGGGCGACGCAAGGGCGGACGGTGCTACGGCGGCTGAACCGCATCGAGTACGAGAACACCATCCGCGACCTGCTCGGCATCGACATCGACCTGCAAGAGCTGCTGCCCGCCGACTCGTCGGCCGACGGGTTCGACACCAGCGGCGAGGCGCTGCACACGTCGTCGTTCCTGATGGAGAAGTACCTGGAAGCGGCCGACCGTGCGCTGAGCCGGGCCGTCGCCAACGACCCGCAACCGCCGCTGCTAATGAAGCGGTACACGCTGAAGGACGAGCGCGGGGTAAAGGTGGACACCGAGAAAGTGTTCCTGAAGCGGGACGACGAGCTGGTGATGTTCAGCTCGTCGGCGTGGAATTCGATCGTCGTCGGGCAGTTCTACCCGCCCGACCGCGGGCGGTATCGCATCCGCATCTCGGCGTCGGGCCACCAGAGCGGCGGCAAGCCGGTGGTCTACCGAGTGGACGCCGGGCCGATGCTCATGGGCACCAAGAACCATCTGGTCAGCTACTACGATGCGGCTTCGGACAAGCCGACGGTCATCGAATTCACCGACTTCTTCGAGGCCCGCAGCCACATCCGCATTTCGCCCTACGGGTTGGCCGGTGCGAACGTGGTGTCGAAGGTCGGGGCCGAGAAGTACGACGGGCCGGGGCTGGCGGTGCAGTGGGTGGAGGTGGAAGGCCCGTTGCATGATGCCTGGCCGCCGGAGAGCCACCGCCGCATCTTCGGCGACCTGGAACAGAAACCCTCGCCGGTGTTCAACAACAGCAAGCGGCTGGAGGTGGTGTCGAAGAACGCGGAAGCGGACGCGGAGAAGATCCTCCGCAACTTCGCCCGCCGGGCCTTCCGCCGCAACGTGACCGACGACGATATCAAGCCGTTCCTCGCACTTGTGAAGGCGAAACTGGACGGGAAACAGTCGTTCGAGAAGGCGGTGCGGGTGGGGCTGACGGCCATCCTGGTGTCACCCGACTTCCTCTTCCTGCGGGAGAAGCCCGGCAAGCTGGACGACTTCGCCCTCGCCTCGCGGCTGTCGTACTTCCTCTGGAGTTTGATGCCCGACGCGGAGTTGCTCGCCCTCGCCGAGAAGGGGAAGCTGGCCGAGTCGCTCCCCGCTCAAGTGGAGCGGATGCTGAAGCACCCGAAGGCGGCGGCGTTCACCGAGCACTTCGTCGGCCAGTGGCTGAACCTGCGGGAGATCGACGCCACCGAGCCGAGCGTGCTGCTCTACCCCGAGTTCGACGCGATGCTGCGGGTGTCGATGGTGAAGGAGGCCGAACTGTTCTTCGCCGAGGTGCTGAAGGACGACCTGAGCGTGACCCACTTCATCGCGTCCGACTTCAGCATGTTGAACGGCCGGCTGGCGAAGCACTATGGCATCGCGGGCGTGGACGGGTACGCCTTCCAGAAAGTGAAGCTGCCGGCCGACAGCCACCGCGGGGGCGTGCTGACGATGGCCGCGACGCTGAAGGTGTCTGCGAACGGCACCACCACCTCGCCGGTCGTCCGCGGGGCGTGGGTGCTCGACCGCGTCCTCGGTTCGCCACCGCCGAAGCCGCCGGCCGACATCCCGGCCATTGAGCCGGACATTCGCGGGGCGACCACCATCCGCGAGCAGTTGGCGAAGCACCGGGCGGTGGCGTCGTGTGCGACTTGCCACGTGACCATCGACCCGCCGGGGTTCGCGCTCGAGAGCTTCGACGTGATCGGCGGGTGGCGGACGAACTACCGCACCACGGGGAACGGCAAGGAGGTGAAGGTGGACGGCCGGCGGATGCCGTACCACGAGGGCAAGGCGGTGGACCCGGCGGACGTGTTCGAGGGGGAGAAGTTCGCCGACATCGACGGGTTGAAGAAACTGCTGCTGAAGGACAAGGACCGCATCGCCCGTGCGCTGGCCATGAAGCTGGTGACGTATTCCACCGGTGCCGCCCCCACGGCAGCCGACAAGCCGGCTGTGGACGAGATCGTGAAACGCTGCCGGGAGAAGGATTACGGCCTGCGGACGCTGGTGCATGAAGTGGTGCAGAGCGAGTTGTTTCGGGAGAAGTAGTGTCGTGTCGATGTGCTGGGGGAAGCCAAACCACCCCACCTCTCCCCAGCGGAGCGGGGGAGAGGGCGCCGAGGTGTACGGAGTGAACCCCGCGGGTGAGGGGG
>JANNDF010000129.1:0-3305 GCA_031387445.1 Planctomycetia bacterium | reverse complement strand
TCACGCCAGCGGCTTCCAAGGCGGTCTGATTGATGTGGACCAAACACTCTTCTTCTTGCCCAACTCTTCCACGAACTTGAGCACCTCCTCCGGGTGCTCTTTCGGCTTCACCCCGGTGAACACCTTGGCGATCTTGCCCTCGCCGTCCACCACGAAGGTGATCCGCTGGGCCATCGGCTTGTCGCCGCTCTGGATGCCCAACTCCTTGATCAGCTTCAACTCGGTGTCGCACAGCAGGGCGAACGGCAGGGTGTTCTTCTTGATGAACGTCTCCTGATCGGCCGCCTTGTCGGAACTGGCCCCGATGATGACGGTGCCCTTCGGGAACTTGGTGGCGATGTCGCGGAACCCGCAACTCTCCACCGTTCACCCGCCGGTGTTCGCCTTCGGGTAGAAGAACAGGACCACCGTCTTCCCCTTCAGGTCGCCGATGGAGACGGTCTTCGCGTCCTTCTTCTCGATCGCCTTGTCGATCTGCACGGCCGAAAGCGGCACGTCGGGGAACTGGTCCCCGTCCTTCACTTTCAGCTTCGAGTCGTCGGCGCCGGCGGGCAGGGCGAACCCCGCCACCAGCAGCGCCGCGAACAGGGCACGAGCGGTCATGAATGGCACTCCCCAGGAGGAAACCCGCCGACCGGCGGGAGTGGGGGTGATTGTACCCACAAAGGCGAACCCCGGCAGTGATGCCGGGGGTGGCGAGTTCAACTACCCCCGGCATGACTGCCGGGGTTCGCCGGATCACTCCTCCATCAGCTTGCTGAACTCGATCTGGTGGCAGGTGGTGTTGGCGTTGCCGGTGAACAGCGTCTTGCCGTCCGGGGTGAAGGTGAGCGACTGGACCGGGCTGTCCAACTCCCGCATGACCACCAGCCGCCCGCCGAGCACGTCCCACACCCGCACGGTGCCGTCGTCCCCGCCGCTGAGCAGGTAGTTGCCGTCCGGGGTGAAGGCCACGTCGTTGATCCGCTCCTGGTGCCCTTCCAGCACGAACACCTCTTCCTGGGTGGTCAGATCCCACACGTGGACGCGGTCGGTCAGGCCGGCGGCGGCCAGATACTTGCCCTGCGGGTCGAACGCCACCGCGTACACGCCCACGTCGAACGTCATCAGTTTCTCTTTCGTCGCCCGGTCCCACACGCACACCGCCCCGTCCCGCTCGCCGGTGCTCAGCACGTCCACCCCGCCGACGGCGATCATTTGGCCGTCCGGGTGAACGGCCACCGCCTCCAGCGTGCAGCCGTCCGCGGCTTCCACAACAATCAACTCCGGGTCGACGCGGTCACTGGTCGGGTTCCACAGCCAGACGAGGCCGTCGGCCGGGCTGGTCTGGGCGAGGAGCGACCCGTCGCGGCTGAACGCCAGGCTGCCGACCGGGGGGCGGGTGGCTTCCAGGTGCCTCGGCGGTTCCGCCGGGGAGGTCAGATCGAACAGCCGGACGATGTGATCCGCTGCGCTTCCGATGGCCAGGAAACGGCCGTCCGGGGATGTGGCCACAGTCGTCGCGGACCCGTTGCCGCTCGGCGGGACTTCGTCGCCGGTGGTCGTCGCCCACACCCGGAGTTGCCCGCTCGCGCTGGCCAGTAGGGGCGTCGGGCCGGGAATGAAGGCGATGGCGTGTTTGCCGCTCGGGTTCGGCCCGGCCAGCAGTCGTCCGTCGGTCGTATCCCAGACGTGAACCACTCGGTCGGCGCCGGCCGAGGCGAGCTTCGTTCCGTCCGGGCTGAACGCCAGCACCTTCACGTCGTCCACATGCCCCCGCAGCACGCACCGCACTCTGGCGGTCAGCGGGTCGGCCCAAATGCGGATTTCGAAGTCCGAATCAGCCGTCGCCAGCAGCTTGCCGTTCGGGCTGAACGCGGCTGCGACCACCTGATCGGCGTGACTATTCAGCAGCATGATCGGGTCGGACGAGTCGGCCGGCTTCCACACGCGGGCGGAGGTGTCCCAGCCGGCGCTCACGAGCAAGGTGCCGTCGGCGTTCCAGGCGAGCGCGGGAATGCGGTCGGTGTGGCTGACCAGTTCGCCGAGCGACCTGTGACTGGTGGCGTCCCACAGCCGCACCACGCGATCTTCGCCAGCGGTGGCGAGCCGTTCGCCGTCCGGGGTGAAGGCGATGGCCGACACCGCCTTCGGGTGGGCCGGGATGTCGCCCACCAGCCGCTGAGTGCGGACGTCCCAGAACCGCACGCTGCCGTCGTCGTGCCCGCTCACCGCCGTCCGGCCGTCCGGGCTGAACGCCACCGCCGTCACCCAGGTGGGCTGCGGGATGCGGGCGAGCAGTTGCCCTTCGGCCGTGTTCCACAGCAGCAGGTCGTCGTTCCCGCTGGCCAGCAGCGACGCATCCGGGCTGAACGCCCAGAGCGTTTCCAGGTCGCTCAGGAACGCCCGGCTGAGGCACTTGCCGTCCGCCGACCACTGCCGCAACAGTCCGGACTCGTCCACGCTCCACACGCGGCCGTCCGGGGCGAATGCCACACCGCCGATCTCGGCGTCGGTGTGGAAGCGGGCGTCGCCGAAGGTGCGGGAGACGACCGCCGGGGTGGGGGAGTCAGCCATATCGGTGGGGTGAACGGGAGTCACGGGGGGATGACCTCGGGCCGAACCGTGTCGGCCCCACAAACGTGGGTGAGGCCTTGAAAGAATGTAGAACAGGGTGAAGAGGCGGGCGCCGATTTTTCATACGCTCCGGTAAAAATTCTGCGGGCGGTCGAACGATTCAGTTCCGGCCTGAGGAGTGAGAAGTGAGCGGAGGGGAATTCGCCTTCATCCGACAGGTGCGAGCCGCGACGCCACCGCACCCGCGGGTACTGGTCGGGCCGGGGGACGACTGCGCGGTGGTGGCGGGACCACGCCGCCTGCTGGTGACGACCGACGTGCTGACGGAGGGCGTCGATTTCATTCTCAGCGAGTGCGGTCCGCGGGCGGTCGGGCGAAAAGCAATGGCGGTCAACCTGAGCGACATCGCGGCGATGGGCGGCCGGCCCGTCGCCGCCGTCGTCTCACTCGCACTCGCGTCGGACACGAACGTCGCGTGGCTCCGCGACTTCTATCGCGGGCTCGCCACTTGCGCGCGCCGTTACGGGGTAAAGATTGTCGGGGGCGACATCACGCAGGGGCCGCCGGGATTCTTCGGCGCTTTTCTCACGCTGCACGGCGAAGCGACGGGCAAGCGCGTCGTCACGCGCGGAGGCGCCCTGCCCGGTGACCGCATCTATGTGACCGGCCGGCTCGGCGGTAGCTTGCTTGGCCATCACTACAAATTCACTCCGCGGCTCACCGAAGGCGCCTGGCTCGCTGGTCGCAAA
>JANNDF010000102.1:0-3498 GCA_031387445.1 Planctomycetia bacterium | reverse complement strand
GGCATCGAGGGAAACCCACGTCGCCTTCGAACCGAGTGGAACGGGGTCGGAGGCGCTGTCTCGCCACGGGATTTTGGTTGCACCCGCCCTGTACTCTTCCACCACGCCGGCCACCGCTTCCAGGGTGTTCTGAATCCCCTCGGCTTCCGTTTCCCCGCAGCTTCCCGCGCCGGGCAGGTTCAAAACGACGACCGACACCGACCCGTCGTCTTCCGGCGAAATCAACAAGTGAAGTCGGACCGTTTCGACGCCCGCATCCGTGGCAAGTGGGCTGATGCCGGTATGATCGAGCACCGGAGAACTGGTGTTCGCAGTCATTGGGTAAGGTCTCCCTCCGTATTCCGGCTCGGTTCAAGAAGAATAACACAACGCCGGACTGCGGACAATCGGGCACTGGTTCCCGTGTCATCCGACCTGTTCCCACGGTGGCGGCGGAGGGATCGACTTGTGCCGGCTGTGCCGACTGTTCCGGATTTCCCCAAAGTCCGGCCCCGCGGTGGTCGATTCAACTACCGACGCGATAGTACCGCGGACCATCGACCGTAGCGGGGTTTCGACCCCCGCCTCGGGGGAATACGGGGGGCGGCTTTCGAGCCGCTGGGGGGAACCATGAAACGAGCAGCCGCCGCGTTCGTGCTGGTGGCCGGAGTTGGCGGGTGCATGACCGCCACCCCGGGGACGAAGCAGCCGACGAACACCGCCTTGCCCGCCGAAACGCGGGGGGCCACGCCCACTGGCCTCAAGCCGGTCGGCAGCCGGGGCACCGACCCGGGCGTCATCCAGGCGACCGCCTACGGCGTGAGCAAGATGACCTCGGGCACCGACCCGAACGTCCGGCAGGTGAACCACGGGTACACCCCGCCGGGCGGGGGCAACGGGCTGGACCCGCGGACGTTCGGGCCGACGCAAAGCGGCCTCGGCGCCGCCCTCGGCCACGGGGGCATCCTGCCGAGTCCGGGGATGGGGCCGTGGGGGGCGGTGGCACTGGTGCCGGGCGCGGCCACCGGGCCGGGCATGGGGGCGGGCGGCATGTACGCCAACGGCCGCACCAGCATCAACTTCGTCAGCACGCCCAGCACGTCCAAGATGCGGATCGGTTTCCAGACGGCCGGCGGGTTCGCCGACGCGCTGTCGGTGCCGCAGCACTACAACTTCGGCCAGGGGAACATCTACCGCCTGCGGCTGAGCAGCATCCCGAACCGCCCGGACGCGATCTACTACCCGACGCTCGAAGTGTACCCGGCCACCCGGGAGACGCTCACCTTCCTGGCGCACGGGACGGTGCCGGTCGGGTTCACCGACGAAGACTTCGACCAGGTGAAGAACGGGAACATGGTGGTGAAGGTGATCTACCTGCCGAGCAGCCAGTTCCAGGACATCGCGGCGGCCGAAGAGATCGTGTCCACCCGCCTCGAGCCTGGCGCCGACCCGGTGGCCGAAGCCACCCGCCGCGGCACCATCCTGGCCGTCGTCCGCATCGGCAACGCCAACCTGGAAAACCCGAACAGTCCGGCCATGGACGCCCCGGTCGGTGCCCCGTTCGGCCCGCCCCCGGGTGCCGGCGGCGGCATGATGCTCCCGCCGGGTGGTGGTGGCATGGGGATGGCCCCACCGAAGTCGATGCCGCTCAGCGGTGGCCCGATCCCGCCGGCCTCGCTGGAGCCGAAGGCGGACACGGCCGCCAAGCCGACCCGCACCGTGCCGGCCGACCTGCCGCCGATCAGCCTGCCGACGCTGAAGAAGTAACCGGACGCAGCCAGTGACCTGAATCGGGTTCCGCGTTCTGGGGTGTGCCACCTGAGAACCCGGAACCCGATTCCTTGCTATCAGGGGATTCACGGATGAACCCGACGCTCGGACTGCTCCTCCCGCTGGCCCTCGGTCAGCCGCCGGCCGGGTGCGCCGCCTGCCCCACGCCGGTCGGTTCGGTGACGATGTCGCCGTCCTCCCCGCTGCCGTGCGGGCCGGGGCCGGGGTTCGTCGTCCCGCCGTACCTGCTGGCGGTGCCGAAAGGGCGACGGGACATCTGCCCGCCGGCCGGCCCACCAGCCCCGCTTCTGGCCTTCAAACCGATTCTGGCCGACGGGTACGCCGTCACCGTCGAGGGCACCGAGCGGGCGTACCCGAGTGGCGAGCTGTTCGGCTTTCGCCCCGGCTACGTGTACCGGCTGAAGTTCGTCAACACGGCGAACCCGGCCGAGAGCGTGGGCGGCACACTGGAGGTGCGCGGCAGCATCGTCCCGCGTCCGGGCATGAAGTACATGCAGTTCCCGGCCGTCGTCGGGGTGAACAAGACGGACGTGAAAGCGGCGCTCGGGGGGGGCATCATCTCCAAGGTGATCTACCTGGAGAACCCGGAGAAGGCGCTGCCGATGGAACAGAAGGCGAACGACCCGCTCGAGATCGCCGCCGATAACGAGCGGGAGGCGCTCGACCTGGCCCGTGAGGCCGGGCGGGTGGTGGCGGTGTTGCGGGTCGGCGGACGGGTGCCGACGAAGCAAGAGTTGGGCGAAGCGTACCTCGACGGCACCATGCTGCTGCCGGGAGAAGTCGCCCTCGGTCGGCCGAGCGTACCGCCGCCGCTGGAAGCGGCCGGCGTGCCGCTGTACGACCCCATTCTCGGGCCGAAGGTGAGCACCGACGAGTGCTTCCCGAACGGCGGCGACCGCGGCCCGCGAATCGGCATCGGTCCCGGCGGCGTCCTCGGCAACCTGGGTGTCACCGACGCGGCGATGGAGTTCACCCGCGGGTCGAAGCGGGAGGCGGTGGTGTCGAACGTGGTGTGCATTTGTGCCCCGCGGTTCGTGGCCCGGCGGGCGGAGAACACCGCCGCGGCGGTGAGCATCGCCTTCTCCCCGGCCGAACTGCGGCAGGTGTACCACCCGAACGTGTTCGTGCACCGGATTCACGCGGAAGAGTTGGTCGGCCGCGAGCGGACGCTCGGGCTGACCAGCCGCATTCGGCCGGGGGCGACACTCCAATACCTGGTGCTGCAAGAGGTGGTGAGCACCCGCGGGCTGAAGGCGTTCGCCAGCACGCGGGCGGCGGCGGAAGTGACGGCGGTGGTGCAACTGGACGAGATCAGCCTGAGCAACCGGCTGGCGCTGACGAAGACGGTGGACCCGGCCGGCCCGTACCAGTCCGGCGACGAGATCACGGTGACGCTGAAGTACGCGAACAACACCCGCCAGGAGATCCACGACCTGGTGGTGAGTGACAGCCTGAGCGGGCGGCTGGAGTACGTGCCGGGGTCGGCGATGGCCGACCGCCGCTCGACGGTGACGACGCTGGACAACGAGGCCGGGGCGAAGGTGATCCGGTTCGACATCCCCGGCCCGATCCCGCCGAACGCCGGCGGGGTGGCGGTGTTCAAGGTGCGGGTGAGGTAACTGGCGGGAGGGCGGTGTCGAGCGGCCGGAGGGAACAGCCAGTCTCGCGGAAAGTTCGAAACGGTTTCGGAGTCAACCAGCCGGCCGCGACGACCCGCCATTGGAAAGA
>JANNDF010000073.1:0-2791 GCA_031387445.1 Planctomycetia bacterium | reverse complement strand
TGCCGTCCAGGCAGCAGTCGATGACCGCCAGGATGGTCATCTCGCTGCCCGCCTCGGCCGGCACGGCCATGTTCTCCCCGAGCGGGAAGTCGGTGAGGGCGAACTTCAGGCTGATCTCGATGGTGCCCTGGAGCACGCCGTCCTTCTTGGCCGCCTTCACCAGCTTGCCGGTGAACTTCGACTTCTCCGCGTCCAGGCCGAACCCCTTCATCTCGCCCATCGCCGCCAGCACCTTCTTCTTGTCGATCGTCCAGGTGTCGCCCACCTTCACCGCCTTGTCCGGCATCAGGTCGTGCTTGTTCATGCTGTCCGACTTGCCGGCGAACTCGGCGTCCAGTTCCTTCTGCTGCTCGGCGGTCGGGGGTTTGCCGTCCACCGTGTACGTGTTCTTGTCCTTCTCCCGCTCCACCACCACCGTCTTGCCCACCAGGGCCGACTGCAACTCCTCCCCCTTGTCGTTCGTCTTGTCCACCTTCTCGTACACCCGGCGGAACTTGGTCGCCCGCTTGGCGTCCGCCGGCCACGTCAGGAACTCCTCCGTGTACGCCACGTCCTCGCTCCCCTTCTGCTTCTCGTTCACCTTCTCCGGCCCCACGACGGCCATCACCGTGCCGTCGGACTTCGACACCTTCGTCACCTTCACCACGTCGCCTTCCTTGTCCTTGTACAGCTTGAGCGTGTAGGCGTCGTCGGCGGCCGGGGCGGGCACGCAAACGGCGAGCAGCAGGAGGGCGGAACGGAGTGGGCGGAACATACGGCCTCCGGGGTGTGGGTGGGCGACGGCGTCAGAATACCGAACGCCCGACTGTCGGCCAAATCTTCACGCCCCTCGCCCCCGGCAGTCGGTATCTTTCAGGTATGTCGCAACCGTTCGTCAGCTCCGCCGTTCAGGACTACCTGAAGGCCATCTACCGCCTGGAAGAGTCGCACGGGCGGGCATCCCCGGCCGACATCGCCGAGTTGCTTCGCGTGAAGGCGCCGTCGGTCACGGGCATGATGAAGCGGCTGGCCGAGGCCGGGTGGGTGAACTACGAGCCGGGTAGCGGGGCCACACTCACCCCCGCCGGCCGGCAAGAAGCACTCCGCGTGATCCGCCGGCACCGGCTGATCGAGTTGTTCCTCACGCAGGTGCTCAAGCTGGATTGGAGCGAGGTGGACGCCGAGGCGGAAGCGCTCGAGCACGCCATCTCCCCGCGGCTGGAGCAGGCCATCGCCGCCCACCTGGGCGAACCCAGCCACGACCCGCACGGCCACCCCATCCCGTCCGCCGACGGCGAACTGACCCGCCGCCCCCTCACCCGCCTGTGCGACTTCCGCTCCGGCGACCGGGTGGCCATCCGCGAGGCGCAGGACGACAACCCGGAGCGGCTGCGGCGGTGGCAGAGCCTGGGGTTAACGCCCGGAACGGTGGTGGTCGTCCGCCGGTACGAGGAGTTGGACGACCTGTTCGAACTTGAGGTGTCGGGCCGCACGTTGCAACTGGGGAGCGAAGGGCTGGCCGGTTTACGGGGTGAACAGGTGTCGTAAACCAGGCCGCTCGAGCGTCGGAATTGCCGATAGCGGGTCGGGTGGTGTGTTCGCGGCCGATTTGCCCTTCGGGAACCCTGCCCTACGGTTGCGTGTCGCCCGCTCCGGACACCGGACGCGCTCAGGAGGACACCGCCGTGGTCGAACTGCTCACCTGTAATGCCGCCGTGCTGGCCATCGCCGCCCTGTATTACACCTGGAAAGACCGGGTGGTGAAAGCCGCCGCCCGGCGACACGCACTGCGTCAGCGGGTGGCGTACCTGCTGTGGGCGGCCGCCGAGCGGGGGTGAACGAATGGGCGAGCGGGGGGCGTGAGCCCCCTGGCTCTTCGAATCCCAACACCAGCCCGCTCACGCGGGCCGCTCGCCAAGCCTGCATCGCTCACTTCCCCACCGTCATGGCCTCGATCGGCAGTTCGAACGTGGCGCTCTTGTTGGCCACGTTGTCCGTCACCTTCAGCCGCACGGTGAACTTGCCGGCCCGCGTGAGCGGCACGTTCATCCGCGCCTGGCAGGTGGGGTACTTCTCCTCCAGCGCCTTCGCCTCCAGCACGATGGGCGAGGCCAGGGTGGGGGTGCCCTTGTCGTCCAGGGTAGTCATCTCGAACGTCATGTCCGGCTGGTTCTTCTTCTTGTCGTCCCGCTTGAACCCGGTGGCGGCGAACTGCACCCACAGGAACTGGCCGACGTACCCGCTGGTGTGCGTCGGGGTCCGCCCTTCCGGGTCGGTGGTGGCGTGAACCATGACGATGCCCAGGTCCGGCTTGAGCACCTCGAACTTGAACTCGACCGCCCCACTCGGCCGCTTGGTCGAGTCCTTGTCGCTGGTGTCGGTGGCCGTCATCTTCACCAGGTATTCCCCCGGTTCCAGGTCCACCCCCACCACCACGAACGCCACCCCCGGCACCTTCCCCCCGCCGAGCGGGGCGAAGTCCACCCGCTCGGTCGGGTCCACCTTGTGTTTCACCTTGCCCGACATGTCGGTCACTTCCAGGGCCATCGAGTACACCACCTTGCCGTCTTTGCCGATGGTCACCCCGTCGATGTCGAAGCTCAGGTAGACGATGTCGCCGGGGAGGAATTTGGTGGTCGCGCGGGACGGGCCGATCAGCCCGTGCGTGCACCGCAGGTTGGACAGGGCCAGTTTGCCGGACGGCTGGGCCGGCGTGAGGGCGAGCGCCGCCGCCAGGGTGAGTGCGGAGAACATGGGGGTGGGTTTCCTCGTGGGTGTGGTCTGCTCGCTCCGCGAGCGGTCGGTGTTCCCG
>JANNDF010000056.1:0-4245 GCA_031387445.1 Planctomycetia bacterium | reverse complement strand
GGGGGCGTGTTTTTCGCGCGCCACCTTTGTGACCGTGCCCGCCGCCAACAACCCCGGAGCGTGTACCTCGACGGTGTCGCCGCGCCCCGCTGGCGCGCGCGTCCAACTGCGACGCGCTCGCCTGCGGCTCACGGCTACGAGATGGCTTGGATCAACCCCACCAGCAGCACGTCCGCGAGGAGCACCAGCAGCGTACACGCCACCACGCTGTTCGTCGCGGCACGCCCGACGCCTTCCGAACCGCCGCGAGCGGAGAGTCCGACGAAGCACCCGGTCGCCCCGATCAGCCCGCCAAACACCAGCGTTTTCAGCCCCGCCGGCAGCACCTCATTCAGCCGCAATTCCTGCAACACGAGTGTCTGATACTTCACCCATGGCATGTTCCCGCCGACCAGTTCCGCCGCGTACCCGCTGCCGATTGCCAAGCCCGACACCACCACGTGCAACAGCGGCACCGCGAGAACAGTCGCCAACACCCTCGGGCCGACCAGCCGGTTCATCGGCGACACGCCGAGCAGTTGCAGCGCGTCCACCTGTTCGTTCACGGTCATGCTCGAGAGTTCGGCGCCGAGGGTCGCCCCGGTGCGGGCAGCCACGATCATTCCAGCACCCACCGGGCCGAGTTCGAGCAGCACCGCCGCGGCCAGCGCCGTCGGCAGGTACTCGGCGTTCCCAACACTGCGTTCGAGGATGCTCCGCGTGTGCATCCACACCACCGCCCCGAGTGCCACCCCGAGCACACACGCCAGCGGCAACCCGCCGACCAGTGCCGAGTAGAACGGGCGGAGCCAGTCGCCCGGTCGCACGACGGCGACCACCGCGGCCAGGAGTGCGCGAGCGGTGAAGGCGACCCACTGGCCGACGCGGGCGAGGGGTTCGAGGGGTGACATGAGGGCGTCAGGTGACGACGGCGGTCAGGGTCCAGTGGCGGTCGCTGGTCTGCTGAACCGTGTCGGGGGTGAAACCGAGTTCGACGATCAGGGTTTGCACTTCAGCCAGCGTCAGCGCTGCCCGCAGCGAGTCGGCGAACAGTTTCCGCTGGTGCGGGTTGCAGTCGGCGGCGTAGGTGACGACGAGGCGTTCGAGTTGCTCGTCCGAATTCGGCCGGAGCAGGTCGCGGACGAACAGCATCCCACCGCGGGCGCACACCCGCACCATCTCGGCGAAGCACTCGAACGGGTGCGGGATGTGGTGGATGATGCTGTTCGAGACGACGGCGGCGAATCCTCCGTCGCGGTGGGGCAACTGGCGGCCGTTCGCCCGCTCCAGGGTGATACGGTCGGCGAAGCCGGCGTCGCTCACGTTCGCGGCCGCCACCTTCAGCATCTCGTCGGCCAGATCGACGGCGTGCACCGTGATGGTCGGGTGCTGGCGACACAACTCGACCGGAATCTGAGCCGTCCCCGTGCCCACGTCGAGGGTCACCCCGGCCGGGTTCGGGCAGGCGGAAAAGAAATCGGCGGCGAACCGGCGGTTCACCTCCGAGTGGTCCATGCGGTTGTAGTCGGTGGCCTCGTCCGGGGTGTCCATCACCTCGGGTTCGAGAACGCGGGGGAGCATTGCAGCACCCTGGCTCGTGAGTTCAGTGAGTGTCGCAAGCGGTCATCACGGGGATGCCTGAGACACCATTGACACCACTATATGCGTCCGACGGCCGATCCATGTCACCGGCCACCAGGCGTGCGTCGAGTTCTTCCCGGCACGCCCGCTCCAATTCGGCACGAAGTTCCCAATCCGCCGAACCGGCGCGGTCCCATGCGAGAATGACGAGCGAAGTGGCCGGGTTCAACTCGGCCACGCGGGTGAGCCAGCACACCCCGGCCTCCTCGTTCAGCGTGCGGGTGAGCGGGTGGTGCCAGGCGATGTGCGTGGCCAGGCAGCCCATCGCGCACGCCTTACTGAACGCCCCGTGGATGAGCAGCGGACTGCCCCGTTCCAGCAGTTCGACCAACCGCGTGAGGCCGGCGCCGGTCGCGTGCGGCAGCCACGCGGCTCGAAACTCGTTCAAGGTGTGTTCCATGCTCATCGCCCGACCCTCCGGCCGCGTGGCGGCGCAACGAGACAACCGCCCGACGGGTGCAAGAATTCCGAACCGACAATGTCCGCCTGTCCGTCCGAACAGGTCTTGTGGGGTAGAGGCCGAAGAAGACAGGGTCGCCGAAGAAGGTGTGCGGTCGGCGGATCGGCCCCCAACGAGGTGCATTTAAGGGCGGGATTTTTGGGGTGTCAAGGGGCTGTCAGTGGCAACGCATCGCCGGAGCAGTGTTGTGATCCGGCCGGCGCACCCACCCCGTTACCGGATGCGGAGTTACGGGGGCAGTCGGGTGAGGAACTTTTTTCGTGAAACTGAGACGCGGCCAGTCTAGACCGTTAATCCAGAATGAAAGACATATCGTTAGTCATATAATGATTACCACTTACAATACCGAAGACAGATTGAGCTAAAGATTCGACGAGTTCGAATACTTGCAACAGATCGAACGGGCGATGATGAAAAACTTATCGCCGCCCGTCTTCGTTTGACTACTACTCCCCCGCCCGCTCCGGGCGGAGCGACCGCACCCACGCCCCGGCCTGCCACATCTCGCTCTCGGCGATCTCCTTCAACTCCTTCTCCAGCGACTGCCGGTAGTCCGGCTTGCTGTTGGCTTCCAGCGTGCGGCGGGTCTCCTCGCCGCTGGCCACGCTCTGATAGAGTTTCTCGAACACCGGTTTGCTGGCATCGTGGAACGGCTTGAACCAGTCGAGCGCGCCCCGCTGGGCGGTGGTGGAGCAGTTGGCGTACATCCAGTCCATGCCCTTCTCGGCGATGAGCGGGTAGAGGCTCTGAGTGGCCTCTTCCACCGTCTCGTTGAACGCCTCGCTCGGGCTGTGCCCGTTCTCCCGCAGCACTTCGTACTGGGCCAGCCACAGGCCGTAGATGGCCCCCATCAGGACGCCGCGTTCGCCGGTCAGGTCGCTGAACACTTCTTTCTGGAACGTGGTCTCGAACAGGTAGCCGCTGCCGATGGCCACGCCGAGCGCCAGGCAGCGATCTTTCGCCCGCCCGGTGGCGTCCTGGTGGATGGCGAAGCTGCTGTTGATGCCGCGACCTTCGAGGAACAACCGGCGGACGGTGGTGCCCGACCCTTTCGGGGCGCACAACACCACGTCGATGTCGGCCGGCGGGATGACCCCGGTCTGGTCCTTGTAGACGATGCTGAACCCGTGGCTGAAGTACAGCGCCTTGCCGGCCGTCAGGTGCGGCTTGATCTTCGGCCACATCTCCTTCTGCCCGGCGTCGCTCAGCAGGTACTGCACCACCGTGCCCTTCGCGGCGGCCTCCTCCGGGTCGAACAGTGTCTGCCCCGGCACCCACCCGTCTTCCAGACACAGGTCGTAGGCCTTGCCCCCCTTCCGCTGCCCGACGATCACCTTCACCCCGTTGTCCCGCATGTTCAGTGACTGCCCGCGGCCCTGCACCCCGTACCCGAGGACGGCCACCGTTTCGTCCTTCAGGATTTCCTTCACCCTCTCCGGCGGGTAGTCGGTCCGCTCGACGGCGATCTCGTGGTTCGACCCCAGATGCAGTTCCTTCACGGCGGTGCTCCAACGGGCGGAATGAGAAACGGTTGAGCGGGTACGGTACGCCGATACAATCTCACCGTCAAGTTTCTCACGCGCAAGATACATCGGAGGGGGGGCGTGTCCGACGAACCCGACTTGGTGGACGACCTGCTCGACGCCTGGCGTGCCACCCGCCCGGACCTCGACCCCAACCCGCTCGCGCTGGTGGGACGGGTGATCGTACTGGCCAAGCACCTGGAGCGGAGCGTGGACGCGGCCCTCGCCAAGCACCACATCTCGCTCGGCCAGTTCGACATCCTGGCCACCCTCCGACGGGCAGGGAAAAAGGGCGGGCTGACGCCGGGGCAACTGCTCCAGTCGGTCATGCTGTCGAGCGGCGGGATGACCAGCCGGCTGGACAAGTTGGAGGCCGCCGGGCTGATCGACCGCGGACCGGACCCGTCCGACCGCCGCGGGGTGATGGTCTTCTTGACGCACAAGGGGAGGAAGCTGATCGACGCCGCCACCGCCACCCGCTTCCAGGAGGCGGCCGATTCACTGCCCCCGCTCGACGCCGTCGAGCGGGATCTGCTGGCGGCCCAACTTCGGCAGTGGCTCAACGTGGTGGCACCGGCGGCCGAAGTGTGCGGCGAAGTGGCGGAGTAGGTGCCGCCTGCCGGGCGGCACTGCTGAGTGCCG
>JANNDF010001157.1:0-1763 GCA_031387445.1 Planctomycetia bacterium | reverse complement strand
ATTTCATTTTTCTGATCCTCTTCATCCCTGCCTTCATCCTCCTCATCCGTGTCCCTCCTGTTCAACCCCTGCAATTCACATGCTTCCCCTCCTCGCTTCCCTCGCCTTCGCCGCCGATCCGGCCGTGTCCGCCGATCTGGTGCTGGTGAACGCCAAGGTCTGGACGGTCGATCCGGCCAAACCTGAGGCCGAAGCGCTGGCCGTGTGGAACGGGCAGATCCTCGCCATCGGCACCGACGCCGACATCAAGAAGCTCGTCGGCCCGAAGACGAAGGTGATCGACGCCGGCGGCAAGCGGGCACTGCCGGGCTTCTACGACAGCCACCTGCACCTGCTCGGCGGCGGGCAGCAACTCGCTCGTGTGGAACTCAAAGACTGTGCCGACGAAGCCGAGTTCGGCAAGCGGCTGAAGGAGTTCGACGACAAAACGCCGAGCGAGCGGTGGATGCTCGGCGGCAACTGGGACCACGACCGCGCGTTCGGCGGCAAACTGCCCACCGCCGACACGCTCGACAAGTACGTGAAGAGTCGCCCGGTGTTCCTGCGGCGGTACGACGGGCACATGGGGCTGGCGAACACCGCGGCGCTGAAGATGGCCGGCATCACGGCGGCCACCAAAGACCCGGCCGGAGGGGTGATCGGCCGGCTGGCCGACGGCAAGACGCCGAGCGGCATCCTGAAAGACAACGCGATGGACCTGCTCGACAAGTTCATCCCCGAACCGAGTGAAGACGAGATCGCCGAGGCGGTGAAGGCGGCGTGTGCGGCCCTCGCGGCGAACGGCATCACCAGCGTGCAGGACATGGACGGCAGTTCGCCCGCCACCCGCCGCGTGTTGTTCAAGGTGCTACAACGGCTGGCGAGCAAGGGCGAGCTAACCGTGCGGGTCGATCTGCGCTGGCCCATCGCGCTGCACAAGGAGTTGACCACGTTCGGGGTCGAGGCGAACTACGGCGGGTGGGTGCGGGTGGGCGGGGTGAAGGGGTACATGGACGGCTCACTCGGCAGCAGCACGGCCAAGATGTACGAGCCGTATGTGAGCGACGCCAAGACGAGCGGCGTGTTCGTGACACCCCCCGACGACATGCTCGCGCTGGTGAAGTCGGCCGACCGCGGGCGGTTGAGCGTGGGCGTTCACGCGATTGGCGATGAAGCGAACGGCCGGTTGCTCGACATCTTCGCGGCGACCGCAAAGGCGAACGGCGACCGCGACCACCGCTTCCGCATCGAACACGCCCAGCACCTGCGGCCGGATGACTGCAAGCGGTTCAAGGAACTCGGAGTGGTCGCGAGCATGCAGCCGTTCCACGTCATCGATGACGCCCGCTGGGCCGAGGGGCGGATCGGCAAGAAACGGTGCGAAAGCTCGTATGCGTTCCGCTCGCTGCTGGATGCCGGGGCGGTCCTCGCGTTCGGCTCCGACTGGCCTGTGGTGCCGCTCGATGTGCCCGCGGGGATTGATGCCGCCGTCAACCGCCGCCCACTCGACGGCAAGCACCCCGACGGCTGGTTCCCGGCTCAGAAGATCACTGCGGAAGAGGCGGTAGCTGCTTACACGACCGGCAGTGCGTTCGCCGGGTTTCAGGAGAAGGAGCGGGGCAGTTTAACACCCGGCAAGGTGGCCGACTTCGTGCTGCTCAGCCGCGACATCCTGGCGAAGGGCGAACGCGACAAGATCGCCGACACGAAGGTGACGCTGACGATGGTGGGCGGGAAGGTGGTGTACCAAAAGTAGGTCCGGCGGTGCCGGACATCGGGCGTGT
>JANNDF010001151.1:0-5976 GCA_031387445.1 Planctomycetia bacterium | reverse complement strand
CTCACTGCCGCCCACACGCTGGCGGCCAGGAACCCACTCCACGGGGCGAACATGACGCACACCACGGCGAACTCGTACAGCACCGGGATGCCGGCGTGCCCCTCCTTCGCTTCGGACGCCCGGCCGACGTTCTCGTTGAAGAAGAACGCCCGCGGCCACTCGCCTTTCGTCTCCGCCGCCACATAGGCGTACCACGGGACGGCCACCAGTGCGAACGCCAGCACGCCGAGCGCCGCCCGCCAGTCGAGCAGCGCCCGCCACCGCCCGGACCAGAGCAAGTAAAGCACCGCCGACCCTGCCGGCAGGATCAACCCGATCGCCGGCCCCTTCGCCAGCACCGCCAGCCCGCCGGCTACCCCGCACCCCACCCACCACCAGCCCGACCGCTGCCACCGCAAGACCGACCAGAAGTAGAGGCCGACGAACAGGATGAGCGGGGCGTCGGTGACGGCCGCCCGCCCCAGGTAGACCAGTCCGACGGACGAGCAGGCGATCAGCCCGGCCAGGAAGGCGGTGCGGGGGTCGAACACCCGCCGGCCGATGGCGTACACCACCAGCACGATCCCGACGAAGCAGACGGCCGACGGCAGGCGGGCGGCGAACTCCCCTTCACCGAACAGCTCGAACGCCGGCCGCATGAGCCAGTACCGCATGATCGGTTTGGCGGTGCGGAGTTCCCAGTTGAACGTCGGGATGTGCCAGGTGCCGGCCTCGATCATCTCGCGGGTGCAGCCGGCGTTGCGGCCCTCGTCGTCGTCCCACAGGGCGGTCGCCCCGAGGTTGGGCAGGGTGACGACGGCGGCACACGCCAGCAGCACCAGCACGGCAACCATCGGGCGTTCGGTCCATCGCGGCATGTCGTGTCGGCCTCCGGCACAGAGCGGGGATGATACGCTCTCGTTCGGCGGCTGGGCACCCCGAACCGCCGCCGTACAACGATCTGTCATCCTTCCCCCCGCGGTGAGATTCGGCCCCATGCCCGCAGCAGCGAAGTACGTCGGTCTGGACGTCGGCGGCACCACCATGAAGGCCGCCGTGGTGGACGACACCGGGGCGGCGGCCAAGCCGGTGTCGCTCGACACCTTCCCCGAGCGCGGGCAAGAAGCCGGGCTGAAGACGATGTGCGACACCATCGAGCTGGCGGTGAAGGCGGCCGGGCTGACGATGGCCGACATCGCCGCCGTCGGCGTGGCCACGCCGGGGCTGATGGACATCCGCGCCGGGCTGATCCTCGACCCGCCGAACCTGGCCCCGTGGAAGAACGTGCCGGTGCGGGACCACATAGCCAAGGCGTTCGGCAAACCGACGGCGTACCAGAACGACGCCAACGCCGCCGCCTTCGGCGAGAAGTGGGTGGGGGCCGGCAAAGGCGCCCGCAGCCTGGTCATGTTCACGCTGGGCACGGGCGTCGGCGGGGCAGTGGTGGTGGGCGACACGGTGATCGAAGGGGAACACAGTCACGGCGGGGAACTGGGCCACCTGCGGATCGAACCGCCCCACATCGGGAGACGGTGCGGGTGCGGCGCCCGCGGCTGCCTGGAAGCGTATGCAAGTGCCAGTTCGGTGGTGGAGCGTGCCCGCGAAGAGTTGGCCGCGTGGCGGGGGCACACCGAGTTGAAGCCGTACCAGACGGTGTTCGACCACAAGCAGTTCAACGCGGAAGTGATCTTCAAGCTGGCCGACGCCGGCGACGACTGCGCCCGCAAGGTGGTGGACGACACCGCGTACTACCTGGCTCTCGGGGCGTGCTCCACCATCGCCGTCGCCGACCCGGAGGTGATCGTCATCGGCGGGGGCATGGCGAAGTCGAAGCAGTTCCTGGCGAAGGTGGACGAGTACATCCGCCGGTTCGGGCTGCCGTACCCGACGCACACCGACCGCTACGCGAAGGCCCTCGGCCGCACGGATTTGCCCGCCCCAGTGAAGGTGGTGTTCGCACAGTTGGGCGAAACGGCCGGGTACATCGGCGCCGCCGGGTGCGCGAGGTTGCTGGTCGGGAAGTAGAGGCCGACAACCGGTCGGCACCCGCCTTCGACCCGCGACCGAACGGCCGGGTACGCTCCGTCCGCACCGACGTTTCATCACTCCCACACAGGTCGCCCATGCGCCCTCCTGTTCGCCATCCGCTCTGGGTCTGGGTTGCCCCAATCCTTCTTGCGTCGGCGGTTCAAGCTGACGACAACAGCGCGGCGAAGGCCACCCTTGCGGCGGCCAAAGTGGAGGTCGTGGACAAGGCCGTGAAGGCGGAGATGGAGAAGCAGGAGTTGGTCGGGGTCGCGGTCGGGATCATCCAGGATGGGAAGGTCGTGCACCTGCAGGGATACGGTCTCGCCGACCGGGAGAAGAAGACGCCGGTGACGACGCAGAGCGTGTTCAACTGGGCGTCCAACTCCAAGCCGCTCGTCGCGGTCCTGGCCATGCAACTGGTGGAGAAGAAACAACTCGACCTGGACGCCGACGTGCGCGAGTACGTGCCCGAGTTCCCCGACAAGAAGGTGAAGGTCACCACCCGGCACCTGCTCGACCACCAGAGCGGCATCCCGCACTACACCAACGGGAAGGTGATCCCGGTCGAGCGGAAGTATACCGTCCGTGATCCGTTTGCCGATCCGGTCGTCGCGCTGGACAAGTTCGCCGACTCCCCACTGCTGTTCACGCCGGGGGAGAAGACGTCGTACTCCACCTACGCCTACATCCTCCTGAGTGCGGTGGTGCAGAAGGCCGGCAAGGCGCCGTTCGCCGAGCAGATCGACACGCGGATCGTGAAACCACTGAAGCTGACTTCGTTCGAGTACGACACGCCGAAGGGCAAGCCGACGTGGGTGAGCGGGTACGAGAAGAAGGATGGCAAGGTGTCGGCGGTGAAGGACGTGGCGCACGAATGGAAGCACGGCGGCGGGGCGTTCAAGTCGGACGTCGGCGACTTTTCCCGCTGGGCGGTAGCGTTGCTCAACCGCGAGTTGGTGTCCGAAAAGACGGAGAAGGCGATGTGGGAACCTCAACCGACAGCCGACGGGAAGCCTTCCACCTACGGCTTGGGGTTCGTGGTGGAGGGCGGCGACAGGCTGAAGGTGTCGCACAACGGCAAGCAGGAGGAAACGACGACGCGGCTGGTGATCTACCCGAAGCAGAAGTCCGGCGTGGTGGTGATGTGCAACTGCGGGTTCGCCGATGTGGGCAAGATCAGCACCGCCGTGTTCGCCGCCCTCGCGGAGAAGTAGGGCATCAGAACGGCGGGCGGGGCGGTTCTTCAACAGCCGGACGCGGAGGGACGGGCGTACCGGCCGCGGCGATGACAATCCGGGCGCACGCCTCGGCGTCGGACGCGGCGTCGTGGTGGATCAGCCCGATCCCCAACCGCCGGCACACGGCCGGCAGGTTGTTCGGCTTCAGCCCCCACTTCTTGCGAGACACTTGCACCGTGCAGACGAAGGGCAGGCGAGGGGGCGACAGTCCGGCGGCGGCACAACACGCTTGCAGCACGCGGCGGTCGAACGGGGCGTTGTGCGCGGCGAGGAAGGCGGCGCCGCCGAGGAGTGGGAGCACCCGCGGCCACACGTCGGCGAAGACCGGAGCCGACGCGACCATCGGCCAAGAAATGCCGTGCACGTGGGTGAACAGAATCCGCGACCGCGGCGGGCGGATGAGAATGCCTTCGCGATGAACGACCTGCCCGCCTTCCACCCGCACGACGCCGACCGCGCACGCACTGTCCGGGCCGTTGTCGGCCGTCTCGAAGTCGATGGCGACGAAGGAGGAGAACGGCGGGAGCATGGCGTCAGTTCCCGGCCGAGGGTGGCAGGAGTTGGAACAGCTTGGACAGTAGACGGCGAACCGTCTGGTCGTTCAAGTCAGCAGTGGCGGACCTGATTTCGGCGTGACCGGGGCCGTAGTCTTTTTGATCTGGCACGACTTCGAGTCCGAGGTTGCGAATATCTGCTACCGCGCCGGCAGCAATCCGTGACCCTTTGGTCGGGTCGCCCAGGCGTGCCATCAATTGGGCTGGTGACGTGATTCCCGCTCGACTGACCGAGATGCCGGTTTCACCCGGTCGTAACTCGAAGTTCTTGCTGGTGATCCGTGGACCGGGAGCTTGCCAGGTGGTGCCACCGGGGATGTGACGGAGCAGCATTTCGAGATTTGTCACATCTTCGACATCGGACATCGTTACGCCTCGGAGGTCCAAGAAATCGCCGCCTCCGCGAGGGGCAATTATCCTAACCAGCCGGCGAGAGAAATCGCAAGTATTTTGGCCAGACGGTCGTCGGGAGGAGATCGAAAGCTCAGATCAAGTCGGTTGTCAGGCTGCGTGAGCAAGCTCCCGAAATCGACGGAGCATTTCAACCGGCACAGCGAACCGGCCCGCTTGATACTTCTCCGTTGTCATCACCCCCGTCAACTTGTCCACCCGAAGAAACCCGAACGAGCCGTCCGTGTTGATGTCCATTTCGTATTCGGCACCATCGTCATCCCACTCCACCATCACTCCACCGTCACGGCCGGGACAGACGAACATGTTCGTCTCGTCCCCGCCGCGGCCGAGTAAGGCATGAAGCACCCCCACGAACTCCTTCGCCACTTCCACCACCTCGGGCACAATCGGGTCGGCGTTGTACCCGTCCCAGTTGCTCTTCAGGGTGAGCATCGCGTCGAGTTGTTCGGTCAGCGTGGCCATGTCAGCGTCCTCGGCAGTGCGGGTATTCTACACCATGCCGCGGCCTCACTCCTCATCACCCCGCAGCTTGGCCAGCACGCTGAAGTCTTCGAGCGTCGTCGTGTCGCCTTTGCCCTCGCGGCCGGCGGCAATGTCGCGGAGGAGCCGCCGCATGATCTTCCCGGATCGCGTCTTCGGCAGCGTGTCGGTGAACCGCACCTCGTCCGGGCGGGCGAGCGCGCCGATCTCTTTGGCGACGTGCTTCTTCAACTCGTCCTTCAGCCCGTCGGACACCGCCACGCCCTGCTTGACGGTCACGAAGCAGCAGATCGACTCGCCCTTGATCTCGTCCGGCTTGCCCACCACCGCGGCTTCGGCCACCTTCGGGTGGTTCACCAGGGCGCTCTCCACTTCCATCGTGCTCAGGCGGTGGCCCGAGACGTTCAGCACGTCGTCCACCCGCCCCATCACCCAGATGAACCCGTCTTCGTCCTTGCGCGCGCCGTCGGCGGTGAAGTACCAGCCGTCGTAGTTACTCCAGTAGGTCGCCTTGAACCGCTCGTCGTCGCCGTAGATGGTCCGCATCAGGCTCGGCCACGGGCGCTTGATGACCAGGAACCCGCCGCTGTTCGCCGGCACGTCGTTGCCGTCTTTATCGACCACCGCGGCGGCGATGCCGGGGAGCGGCTTGGTGGCACTGCCCGGCTTGGTGCCGACGGCACCGGGCAGCGGGGAAATCATGATCGCCCCGGTCTCGGTCTGCCACCACGTATCGACGATAGGGCACCGGCCTTTGCCGATCACGTCGTGGTACCACATCCACGCTTCCGGGTTGATCGGCTCGCCGACGCTGCCGAGCAGGCGGAGCGAACTCAGGTCGTGGGCGTTCGGGTGCTGGTCGCCCCACTTGATGAACGCCCGGATGGCGGTCGGCGCGGTGTACAGGATGGTCACACCGTACTTGGCGATGACGCCCCAGAAGCGGTCCTCCTTCGGGTGGTTCGGGGCACCCTCGTAAATCACCACGGTGGCTGCGTTGGCGAGCGGGCCGTACACGATGTAGCTGTGCCCGGTGATCCAGCCCACGTCGGCCGTACACCAGTACACGTCGTCCGGCTTGATGTCGAACACCCAGCGGTGCGTGAGGCTGACGCCGAGCAGGTAGCCCGCCGTGGTGTGCAGCACGCCCTTGGGCTTGCCGGTGCTGCCGGAGGTGTAAAGGATGAACAGCGGATCCTCCGCGTTCATCGGCTGGGCCTCGTGCGTGCCGGGCTGGCCGTCCACCACCGCGTCGTACCAGCGGTCGCGCGGCATCTGCATCG
>JANNDF010001112.1:0-1475 GCA_031387445.1 Planctomycetia bacterium | reverse complement strand
CCGCCGCTCACGCCGGGTTCAGTTCGATGCCGGGACTCGCCTCCGCCACAGCCAGGGCGCCGGCCACGATCCCTTCGAGCAGTTCCAGGTAGTCGAGAAACCGCCGCCGGCCGGCGGGGGTGAGGCGGACGGTGGTGAGCGGGCGGCGGCCGTTCATCGACTTGCGGATGTCCACCAGCCCGTTCTCTTGCAGCGTGCTCAGGTGCCGGCTCAGGTTGCCGTCGGTGAGCGACAGCATCTCTTTCAACTCGGTGAACGACAAGCCGTCGCGGTGCGACAGGAGCGAGGTGAGAATGCCCAGGCGGTTCGGCTCGTGCAGGAGCGGGTTCAGCCCGTCGGTGGCGGGGCGGGCGGCGGTGTCCGGCGTCGGGTCAAGCGGGGTCATGGCGGGTCCGCTCCAGATTCCAGTACAGCACGGCGGCGGTCAGCAGTTGTCCGAGGCCGAACGGCAAACCCATCGCAAGCGGGGCGAAGGCGTGCGGGCCGTCGGCGAGGCTCAAATTCACCGCCCCGGCCAGCAGGTAGACCACGCCCACCGCCGCGGCCGCGCGCGGCAGCAGGCGGAATGAGGCGAACACGCCCAGGCTGAAAAACACCTGCCACAGCCCCGGCAGCAGGGCCGCGTGTTGCGGGCCATACCGCAGCAGCACCACCGTCGTGATCGCCCCGGCGAACAGGCACGGGGCGAACTGGCCGACCGCCAGCCAGGTGAGTTCCTTCGTCAATCGGTCGGCCGTACGGCGGTGCCGCAGCCCGATGCCCGAACCGGCCACCGCCGCGGCCACCACCGCCGTCGTCAGCCACAGCCACAAGTACCCGCTCACGTTCTCGGTCGGGGTGGGCAACAGCAGCGGTTGCACGGCCGCCGCCACCACCGCGAGCAGCCCGGTGATCGCCACCGGCACGGCCCGGTAGCCGCGGAAGCGTTCGGCCGCGGCCACGCGGGCGCGAATTTCGGCGATCTGCGAGAGGGCGTCGCGGAGATCCACCGGCCGGCGTCCTGGAGTGGTGGGATATGGGGAGGGTAGCAGCGGCGGGCGGAAGACTCAAGTGGGCTACTGTAGCCGGCCTCTGTGAGGCCGGTCTGAGTCCGGGGTCACAGACCCCGGCTACAATGATCGGAATGGACGAATACCTGTGCCTCACGCTGCTGGCCCAGCCCGGCGAAACCGAATCGGCGTTCAAACTCCGTCTGGTCGAATTCTGGACGCACATGCTCCGCAACAGACCCGACGACTACGAAGGGGTGTACGCGGAGGCGAAGGCGTTCGACACCGAGGGCGGGCGGACGTGCCGGCAGTACATGGTCGAGGTGGCGACGGTCGAAGCGGTGACGGCCGAGCTGCGGGCGAAAGGGATGGCCTACGCCGAAGTGGACGCCGACGACACCTACAACAAGGCCGAGGCGTCGTCGTCGGAGTGGTTCCAGATCCCGCACGATTGACAGTTTGGGCGAGCGGGGTGCGTCAGCCCCC
>JANNDF010001020.1:0-3822 GCA_031387445.1 Planctomycetia bacterium | reverse complement strand
CCACGCCGACGCGTTATGCTGGGCGCGGTCGCAGCCCCCGCCGACTACAAGCCGGTTTGTTGTCGCGGGGAGCTTGCGCCCGCGCCAACGCTTACCCGCCTCTCCGGCAATGAATTTCCGCCCTCGCCCGTGCGTCTGTCGTAGCATATCCGCCCACCGCCGGCGCGTGTCGCCCCGGCGGTCCCACCCCGGAGCATCTCACATGTTCGCGCGCTGCCTTCTGGCGAGCGTGGCGGCGGCCGTTCTGGTCGCCGTCGCCCCCGCCGCCGACGCCACCCTGCCGGACGGCAAGTACGTCCTCGGCTACTCGTCGTCCCCCGCCTCCCTCTCCCGTGCGGTCGTGTTCGAACTGAAGACGACCGACGGCAAGGCCGACGTGAAGGTGGTGAGCGGCGGGCCGAACAAGTGGACGTTGTCCGGCTGGGCGGTCAAGAACGGGGTGGTGACGGCCGAACTGAACGGGCCGATCAAGTGGACGCTCGAGGGCAAACTGGACGCCAACGGCGGCCGCGTGGTGGGCACACTGGGCGACGACACCCGCGTGATGCGGGCGGTCGTCAGCAAGTCCGACCTGGACGAACTGACCCCACAGAACGGCGTCGAACAGCTCACCGTGCCGGACGACATGAAGGAGCTGAACAAGCTCCGCAACGAGCCGTTCGTGCTCCGCAGCAAGGCCCAGCAGGAGAAGGACGCGGACAAGAAGAAGGAACTGCTGGATCAGGCGAAGGCGGCGACGGCGAAGGCCACCGCCGAGACCCCGGCCCTGCTCCAGAAGGTCGTCGAGGGGACGAGCGACGACGCGGTGCTGTACTTCGTGGCGGCCGACCTGCTCGGCCAGAGCGGGGCGATGAAGGCCAAGCCGGACGACGTGAAGAAGTGGGCCGAGAAGGGGCTGAAGGCGGCCGCCGCGCACGGCCCGCGGGCCGAGCGGAACACCACCCTGGCCACCGCCGAAACCCTGGCCAACCAGGACGGGCTGGGCGAGGTGGCGCTGGGGTACGCCGAGAAGGCCGTCGCCTTCACCGAGAAGGGGCCGCTGGGGGCGAAGGTGCGCGGGCTGAAGGCGCTGGCCGGCGCCCAGGCGAAGGCCGGCAAGGTCGACCTGGCCAAGGCCACCACCGCCACCGTTGACAAACTGGAAGGCGAACTGGACGTGGAGTACAAGAAGACGGCCCTCGACTTCACCCCCGAGAAGTTCACCGGCCGCAAGGACAAAGAGGCCAACCGCGTCGCTGTGTTCGAGATGTTCACCGGCGCCATGTGCCCGCCGTGCGTGGCCGCCGACCTGGCCTTCGACGGGCTGGAAACGGCCTACACGGCGAAAGACCTGATCCTGCTGCAATACCACCAGCACATCCCCGGCCCCGACCCGATGACCAACTCGGACACCCTGGCCCGGTGGGGGTACTACGGCAAGCTGTTCCCGCAACAGATGCGCGGGGTGCCGAGTTCGGTGTTCGACGGCAAGCCGCAGGCCGGCGGCGGCGGCGGCAAGCCGAATGCCAAGAAGAAGTACGACGAGTACAAGGCGATCATCGACGCCACCCTGGAGAAGAAGGCCGACGTGACCATCGCCGGCACCGCCAAGCTGGACGGCGGCGAGGTCAAGGTGGACGCCACCGTGAGCGGCAAGACGGAAGGCACCACCGTGCGGATCGTGCTGGCCGAAGAGGAAGTGCGGTACCTGGGCGGCAACGGCATCCGCCTGCACCACCAGGTGGTCCGCAGCATGTTCGGCAAGGGTGAAGGCTGGAAGGTGGCCGACCTGAAGGACGGCAAGGCGTCCGCCAGCGTGAAGCTGGACGACCTGAAGAAGACGCTGAGCGACTACATGGCGACGTACCACAAGGACACGGCCAAGTTCAGCAACCCGGACCGCCCGCTCAAGTTCGAGCACCTGAACGTGATCGTGATGGTGCAGAACGACGAGACGGGTGAAATCCTGAACGCCGTCCAACTGGACGTCGGCGGGAAGAAGAAGTAGTCAGCCGGTGAGGCGCTGCGGGGGAGTGGGGGCGAAAGTCTCCGCTCCCCCGCGGCCGTTTTGTGGCCATGGGGTCAGGTTGTGTGGTTTAATAGTACCTGCCCCCTCACCCGACGCCCTCGCTCCGCTCGGGCGGCGACCTCTCCCACGCGGTCGCGTGGGAGAGGTGTTTGGCGCTGACCGCCTTGAACCGCGAGCCGGGAGGTCGGAGGCCCCACCTCTCCCCTGCGGAGCGGGGGAGAGGTCGCCGGGGTGAACGCAGTGACCCCGGCGGGTGAGGGGGTCGGATACGCTGGACATGTGAGGTGCCCCATGCGGCTCATACCACGAACGCTGAAGTGGCGAACGATCCTGCTCACGCTGCTCGGCCTCGTCGCCGTCGGGGTGAGCCTGTGGTGGACGTTTCGCGCCGAGATCAACGCCTTCGTCAAGCGACAGCAACTCCTCGACAAGATGCGGAACTGCCGGCACACGTTCGACAACGCCCTCGGCAACGGCGAACTGCGGGAGGGGATGCCGGTCGAAGAGTGGGTGGCCGCACACCCGCCAAAATCCCGCTTCCGACACGACCAGTATGAGTCCCTCATTTACGAAGGAAGCGCCCGCCGTGATTCGCTGTGCGTGATCGCAATAGACGGGGTCATCGTGTTCGCCGGGACGGACACCACTCAGCCCGAGCACACGATCGTGGGCAGTCTGTCACCCACAGAGGTCCGCGCATACGACGCGAGTGTGAGGCGTTGGCGACAGAACCAAATCGCCGGTCGTGCCGCGGTGTTCGGGGTTGTTTGTGCCGGGAGTCCGGAGCGATGGGACTTCCCCACTCCTATGACTGACGACCTCCGGATCGACCCGTAACCGCCCCCTACAATCACCTCCCCGCTCATCGGAGGTGCCATGTTCACCCTCTCCGCGTTCGCCGACGAGATTTCCCCCGAACCGGTCGAGCAACTCGCCGTGCTGAAGGCGTGCCGCGTGCGGTTCATCGAGTTCCGAAGTATCCACAAGACGAACGTGCTGAAGCTCTCGGACGCGCAGATCGGCGAGTTCAAGAAGATGCTCGACGGCGAGGGGTTCGGCCTGTCGGCCATCGGCTCGCCCGTTGGCAAGGTCGCCATCGACCTGCCGTTCGAGCCGCACCTCGACCTGTTCAAGCGGGCCATGGACCTGTGCGGGGTGTTCGGCTGCCCCCGCATCCGCGTGTTCAGCTACTACCCGCCGGCCGACAAGCCGTTCGACGGCAACTGGGCGCCGCACCGCGATGAAGTGATCCGCCGCATGAGCGTGAAGGCGGAGATGGCGAAGGCCGCGGGCGTGGTGCTGTTCCACGAGAACGAGCACAACATCTTCGGCGACGAGCCGGAGCGGGTGGCCGACCTGATGAAGAGTGTGAACAGTCCGGCGCTGCGAGCGGCCTACGACGCTGCCAACTGGGTGTTCTGCGGGTACGACCCGGTGAAGGGGTGGGAGTTGACGAAAGAGTACACGAGTCACATCCACATCAAGGACTGGAAGAAGCCGATCCCCGGCGAGGGGCACGGCACGGGGGTGATCGCCGGCACCGGCGACGGGCAGATGAGCTATAGCATCGCCGACGCGGTGAAACGCGGGTACAAGGGCTTCGCCACGATGGAACCGCACCTGCGCGGCGGCGGGCCGACCGGCGGCATCACCGGCCCGGACCTGTTCCCGTATGCGGTGGAAGCGTTCCGCGGCATCTTGAAGGCGTGCGGCGGGGTCGAGGGATGAAAGCAGATTTCACCGCCGAGGGCACATGAGGGCACAAGAGAAGAGAGAAGGCAGAAGAGAGTTGGGAAGAAATCCTCTCTGCCTTC
>JANNDF010001000.1:0-12500 GCA_031387445.1 Planctomycetia bacterium | reverse complement strand
CTGACACCTATGTCACCCCTGCTCACCGTCCGTGATGTCCACAAGTCTTACGGGCGGTTCGCCGCGCTGCGGGGCGTCAGCTTCGCCGTGCCAGCCGGCGAACTGTTCGGCCTGCTCGGGCCGAACGGGGCCGGCAAAACCACTCTGATGGGCATCCTCGCCGGACTCACCGACGCCTCCGCCGGTGAGGTGACGATGTTTGGCAAGCCGTTCTCCCGGGCGGACCGCAACGCCCGTCGTGCGGTCGGCCTCGCCACCCAAGACCTCGCCATCTATCCGGAGTTGTCCGCCCGCGAGAACCTGCTCTTCTTCGGCAAGCTGTACGGGCTGCGGGGGTCCGACCTGGACCAGCGGGTGAGGGAGATGCTGGCGACGGTGGAACTGACCGACCGGGCACACCAGCGGGTCGGCACGTTCAGCGGCGGCATGAAGCGGCGGCTGAATCTCGCGGTCGCCCTCGTGCACCGCCCACGGGTACTACTGCTCGACGAGCCGACCACCGGTGTCGATCCGCAGAGCCGCAACCACATCTTTGAGCAGGTGCGGGCGCAGAACGCGGCCGGGCTGACGGTCATTTACACCAGCCACTACATGGAAGAGGTGCAGGCGCTCTGCCCGCGTGTCGCCATCCTCGACCACGGCCGCATTCTGGCCACTGACAGTGTGCGGCAGCTTCTGCGGACGCTCGACACGACGGCCGCATTCACCCTGGCGAAAGCGTCGGCCGTGCTTGATGCGGTGCGAGCCATGCAGGGCGTCCGGTCGGCGGAAGTGAACGGCGACGTGCTGAGCGTGACCGCCGGCGACCTGCCACCACTGTTGCCGAAGTTGCTGGCCGTCGTCGGCGACGTGCGGGCTGTGGAGGTGAAGGAGCCGACCCTGGAGAGCGTGTTCCTGTCGCTCACCGGCAAGAGGTTGCGGGATTGAACCTGCCCGGTGACCCGGCGGCGTGAGCCGCCTGGGTACGAGCCACCCGCGGGTTCACACCCGCGGTTCACCAGATGTCTCCCCGACTCGTCTTCGCACCCACTTCCATACCAGCGCCACGCCGAGCGCCACGAACACGCCCGCTGCCATCCAGCGAATCCAGCCGGGCACGTACACCACCGTGCCGTTGAACGTGATGAACGCGATGAACCCGTGGACCGACCATCCCGCCCACTTTGGCCGCACGGAATATCTGGTCGGCCACAGCACCCACCAGGTCGCATCGGACAACCAGACCGCCGTGAAGAGGTACGAGACAAAGAGACCTGGGCCGAACCCGGCGGTCTTCGTCACGTGGTCGAAGGCGTTCGTGTGCTGCCAGCGGTGGGCGAAGTGGAACGCCACCAGGAAGTGAATCAAGAACATCGCCGCCCCGAGCGCCCAACTCCACCCGGCCAGGCGGAACCGCGTCGCCCGCGCGTGCCATTCTGCCGCTGTCGCCGGAATCATCAGTCCGACCGCCCCCGTCCACAGCCCGAACGACACCCACGCGGTCGTCAGGATGGCCGGGTGACGGATGTCCGGGGCGCGGTCGCGCCAGATTTGCCACCCGGCCAGCGCCAGCCCACCAAGGAAAACCGTCCCCGTCAGCCAGCGGAGGTGGATCTTCGGAGCGGCGGCGGGAGTGGTGGCGGATGGGGCGGTCATGTCGGGCGGGCGGCGGTGGCAGGTCGTCCGTCAGTGTAGGGAACGGAATGGTCGTGCCGGCTGGGCCCGTCCGTCCGGTTGTCGGTGCGGTGCGCGGAGGCCGGCGGGCGGAAAGTGGGTGGGGGCGCGCAATTCGTGTCCGGTGGTCGGCGAAAGGTCCGAACTCAGACGTTCATCGAGCGACGGAGTGCGCCCCCACATCCGCCCCTGTCGCCGTCAGAATCGTCGCCCGCGGGTGTTCCGCCGCCCTCCCCTCGCAACCGGGGCGGCCACACCCGCGACACCGCACCGCATGACGAGGCACCGGGACATGAGCGACCGACGGGCATCCGGCGTGCGCGCCGGCCTGGAAAGGCTCGAAGCGCGTGAGAACCCGAGCGGCGGCTGGACGGGGGAGTCGTTCGACCAACTCACCGCCCCGACACTGCCGACCGGGTGGTCGAACTGGGCGAATGACGGGCAGACGCAGTACATCACCTCCCGCCTGCAACCGGCCAGCGGGGCGAACGCGCTCGCTTCCCTCGGCAGTTCCGCCACGCAATCGCGGTTCTGGGCGCCGTACACGTTCGGGGCCGACTACGGGGCCGGGATCACCGTGCGGTCGAACGCCGCTGCCAGGCTGGAAGTGCTGGCCCGCGGGTCGAACCTGAACACCGCCACGTCCAGCTATGTGGCGGCGGTCGCCTTGCCCGGCGGGGGCGTCGAATTGGTCGAGGTGGTGAACGGCGTTCGCCGCTCGCTCGGAAAAGTGGCGACGGCACAGTCCGTGCCCGTGACGGGAGTGTGGTTGCGGGTGCAACTGAAGCCTGTCGGCGAGAGCGTGAGTGTCCAGGTGCAGCGGGCGGATGACGGCCGCTACCTGACATCAACTGGTGGGTGGCTCGCGACCGCCACCGACGCCCTGAAAGCGACAACGAGTATTCGCCCGGCGAACGGGGCGGTCGGCGTCGGCCGACTGACCGGCGGCAGCGGCATGGCGTACCTCGACGACTTCGTGCTCCTCACGCCGGCGGCGACTCAGGAGTCGTTCGACACGACGCTGCCGAACCCGCTGCCGGCCAACTGGCAGCAGTGGTCGAGCGACGGCACCCCGCGGGCGGCAGTCGGCACCACACGGGCCAACAGCCCGACGGCCGCGCTGAGTCTGTCGGGCGGTTCCTCGACCGCGGTGCGGGCGTGGTACAACACGGCCGTGGCCGCCGACTCCGCCGTCGATGCCGTCGTGTACGCCGACTCGCTCATCCCGTCGGGCGTGCTCGTCCGCGGGTCGAACCTGAACACCGCCACGCCGAGCTACTACTCGCTCACCGTCACCCGCGGGCTGACGGTGCAACTGAAACGGGTGGTGAACGGCGTCGAGACGACACTCGCCACGCTGCCGGCCTCGGGGTACGTGAGCGGCCAGTGGGTGAAGCTCACGCTGCAAGCGAGCGGCACGCAACTCCGCGGGCTGCTGTACCGCACCGACACCAAGCAGTGGCTGGCGGCCGACGGCAGTTGGCAGGACACGCCTGATGCGGCATTCGCAGTCACCGACACGGCCATCGGCGGCGGCGGGTTCGCCGGGGTCGAGCGTGCCCGCTCGGCGTTCGGCACCGTGTGGGTGGACGACTTCCAGGTGCGGCCGGTGTCGAACACGTCCGGCCCGCAGGTGAGCATCAGCCCGTCGCAATCGGGCACAATCACCGGGGTGGTGCGGTTCACCGCCACCGCCACCCCCGCGAACCAGGTGGCACGCATCGAGTTCCGGCTCGACGGCGTGCTGCGGTCGGTGCAGACCAGTTCGCCCGCCGTGTGGGAACTGGACTCCGCCAGCGTGACCAACGGGCAGCACACGCTCGCGGTGCGGGCGGTGGACGGCGACGGGAACAGCGGCACGGCCGAGTACAAGTTCACCGTGGGCAACGCGGGCGAGAACGAGCGGCCGAACGAGGTGCGACGCTACTCGCACATTCGCCTCGCACAACTCGCCTACGCCGGCAACCCGCTGGGCACCTACGAGAAGCAACTGGCCGCCACCAGCCTCGACCTGATCGTCCCGAACACGCGGTTCCTGGGTGATCTGGAAACGGCCGCCCCGGACACGCCGAAGGTGATCTACTCCAACGTGTCGAACCTCTACGGCGACCTGCTCACCGACTGGTTCGAGTACGCCGGGGCGAACGGGGCGAACCGGGAAACGGCCTTCTTCCACGTGACGCAACCGACCGCGTTCACCGGGCAGAGCGCCGCGAGCGTGCCGGTGAGGGAGTTCTGGAGGGTACTCCGCGGCGCGGCCGACGGTACCGGCACGCCGACCGATCTGACGGCGAACGCCCGCGGCAGAGGCACCGCCGGCACGCCGTTCGGCGGGGCGGGGCAGGCGGTGCAACTGGGGTGGACCGACCGCTTCCGCGAGGTGAACGTCACACTGCAAACGGCGGCGAGCGGGTGGGCCGGGCGGGTCGAGTACGTGGCCGAGGTGAACGCCGACGGCTCGCCGAAGACGTGGAAGGCGCTGCCCCTGCTGAGCAACACCACGGCCAACTTCACCAGTTCGGGGCAACTGCTGTTCGACCCGCCGGCCGACTGGAAGGCGGCGAAGGCGAAGGGCACGACACAGCTGCTGTACTACGTCCGCGTGGTGACGACGCAGGGCACCGGGCCGACCGCCCGCACCGTCTTCGGCCGCGACTACGTGGCAGCCGCCGGCGGATCGACCGGCACCATCCCCGCGTTCGACTCCCAGGCGGACAAGAACGGCGACGGCTACCTGACGGACACCGAATACGCCTCCCGGCGGAACGGCATGAACGCCCGGTTCGTTCACGAGTCGCGGCTGTTCTACCCCTACTACGGGCAGATGCGGTTCGTCACCAACCCGGCCGGGGTGTCCGAACAGAAGTGGGCGGCCGACTACCACCAGCGGTTGCTCGCCCAATACCCGCAGGCCGACGGCGTGTTCCTGGACAACTCGAACGGCAAGCTGCCGTTCGCCGGCACGCCGGTGAAGGAGTCGGTGAGTAGTTTCACCGCGGATCTGGCGGCGGCGGTGGGGGCGGTGCGGCGGGCGCTGCCGGGCCAGTGGGTGGTGGCGAACACGGCCGGGTCGATCGCCGAGGGCGACCCGATTGCCCGCGAGTCGCACGCCGCCTACGAGGAGTTCCTGCTGCGACCGAACGACCACAACTGGTCGAACCTGATCGACATGCAGGACCGGGTGAACCGCCGGCTGGCGACCGGGTCGTATGCCATCATCGACACGCACGCCGGCAGCGGAGGTATCGGCACCGAGCGGACCCGCATGGGGTCGCTCGCCTACTACTACCTGCTGGCCGACCCGGACGACACGTTCCTCATGTTCTTCGGCGGGCAAAGCCCATCGGCCGCGTGGAGTTCGGTATTCGTGCAGGCGGCGACCTACAACGTGGGCAAACCGAAGGGGGCGATGACCACGTTCGCCACCGGCACCGACCCGCAGAACGCCAGCCTGACCTACAAGGTGTACGGCCGCGAGTACGACAACGCCCTGGTGCTCCACAAGCCGCGGAGCTACGCCCTCGGCAAGGGCACCGGCACGGCCGACGACGCCACCGCCACCACGCACCAACTGAACGGCCAGTACCGCCAGCTCTACTCCGACGGCTCGCTCGGCCAGGTGGTGACGAGCGTGCGGCTGCGGAACGGCGAAGGGGTGGTGCTGGTGAAGGCGTGAAGATTGTGCCGCCCGGCAGGCGGCACCTACTTCACTTTGATCCGCGCTTTCGGCGGCGGCTTCATGCCGTCGCCCAGGAAGAAGCCGGGGTGCGGCGGCTGGTTGTACCCGACGTTCTGCCACGCCACCGCCAGCCGGTACTGCGGGTCGTGGCACAGGGTGACCAATCGCAATTCAGTCGGGATCGGCGTGGAATAGATCCGCAGTTCCATGTTGTCGGTCGTCCGCAAAATCACCTCTTCCCGCCAGTCGCCGAGGATATCGGCACACAACGCAGGCGTCGATTTACTGCCGTTGTTCGAGCTGCACCCGTCGGCGGTGAACAGCGGCGCTTCGGCCTCCCGCTTCCAGTCCCACTTGCTGACGCGGTTGCGGTCGAGCAGTTCTCGGAGCGGGTCGCCGTCCCACCAGACGGCGAAGTTGCACGACCGCGGCTTGCCCTTGCTCGCCACCTCGCCCTTCGTCGTCCACACGCCGTTCAGCCCGTCGCCGCTCGCCCAGCTTTCGCACCCGGCGTGCCGCGGGTCGATGTCGAAGCACACCCCGCGACCCACGTCCGCGCTCGCCTTCGACCACAACACCTCTCCCGTCCTCGCGTCGCGGAACGACACGCCCAACTTCTTCGCCGACTTCTCATGGATGTTGAACACCTCCAGCCCCGGCCGGCTCGGGTCGAGGTCGCTCACGTGCAAGGCGTCGCCGTGGCCCAGGCCGGTGCTGTACTTTCCCTTGCCGTCCGACCCGACGCAGCACGCGCCGTACACGATGTCGTCCTTGCCGTCGCCGTCCACATCCGCCACGCTCAGGCTGTGGTCGCCCTGCCCGCGAAAGTCGCGGTTCCCTTTCGTGCCGTCGTCCGAGTCGAACACCCACCGCTTGCTCAGCTTGCCGTCGCGGTAGTCCCACGCGGCCAGCACCGCCCGCGTGTAGTACCCGCGGCAGAACACAGCGCTCGGCCGCTCGCCGTCCAGGTACGCCACGCTGGCCAAGTAGCGATCCACACGGTTGCCGTAGGCGTCGCCCCAGTCGGTCACCTTCCCGCGAGCGGGAACGTAGTCCGTGGTGGCGAGTGCCTTCCCGGTCTTGCCGTCGAACACGGTCAGGAACTCCGGGCCGTCGAGCACGTACCCGTCGGCGTTGCGGTGGTCGGCGTCGGCGTTGCCGATCACCTTGCCGTCGCCGTCGGTCGTACCGTCGGCCGTCTTGCACATCACCTCGGCCCGGCCGTCGCCGTCGAAGTCGTAGACGAGAAATTGCGTGTAGTGGGCCCCCTCGCGGATGTTCCGCCCCAGGTCGATCCGCCAGAGCATTGTGCCGTCGAGCTTGTACGCTTCGAGTTTCGTCTGACCGGTCCTGCCCTTCTGCGAGTTGTCCCGCGGCGTCATCTCCTGCTTCAGCACAATGTCGAACTCGCCATCGCCGTCCAGGTCGCCCACGCTGACGTCGTTCGGCGTGTGCCCCGGCAGCGTCTTCAGCGGAATGGGCAGGTAAGCCTTCGCCCACACGGTTGCCCGCGGGGACGGATCGCCCTCGGTGCCCTTTACGACGGGCCGGACGAAGTAGCTGTTGGCCTGCGTCAGATCGGCGGTGGTGTCGAGGAAGTGCGTGCGGTCGGTCAGCGGCTTGTCGGTCAGCCGCTTCGCCAGGCCCTCGCCGATCACACGGTAGACGTGAAAGGTGATGTCGTCGGGGTCGGTGCCGAGCAACCGCCAGCTCACGGCGACGGTCTTGTCTGCGGTGGGGATGGCGATCACCCCGCGACCGAGCGCTTCCATCTGGCGTGCGGGTGGATCGGCAGCGAGTGTGAGAGAAGTCGAAACGAGGAGAAGTGTGAGTGTCCGCATGTGGCACCGTCGGAGTGGTGCCGCCGATGATACGCGAGAATAGGACGGGCGGGAATCGAACCCGCGTGCTCTCGGTTATCAGCCGAGTGCTGTGCCGCTCAGCTACCGTCCTGTAGCCGCGAGCCGGTGGCGAGCGCGTCAGCGGGTCGACGCGCTCGCTCGGGCCCGCGGCTACAATCCAGACACCACCCCACCGCCGCGGGTTCGCACCATGCCGGCCGACGTTCGCACGCTCACCGCCCGCTGGGTGTTCCTAGCCAGTTCGCCCCCACTTGAAGGTGGAACGGTCACGGTGCGGGGGGATCGCATTGAAGCGGTGGAACCCCAAGGGGTTCGACCGGGGGACGAAGACCACGGCAACGTCGCCCTGATTCCGGGGCTGGTGAACGCCCACACGCACCTCGACCTGAGCGGCGCGCGGGGGCTGATTCCGCCGACCGACCCCGATCACTTCACCGACTGGCTGAGAGGGGTGATTGCATACCGCCGCACGCGGAGCGAGGAGCAAACACTCGCGGACATCGGAACAGGGTTGGCCGAGTGCCTGCGCTTCGGCACCACGCTGATCGGCGACATCGCCAGCGAGGGGAAGAGTTGGGACGCGCTGAGTGCGGCCAAAACGCGGGCGGTGGTGTTCTTCGAGTTGATCGGGTTGAGTTTTGAGCGGATGACGGTTGCCAACCGTGATGCAACCCGTTGGAAATCGATCAAGTCAGATCGTCCCGAGTGTCGGCGTGGTGCGAGTCCACACTCACCTTACAGCACAGGGGTAACACTGTACGAGGTCACCGGTCGGTGGGGGGTGCCCCTTTCAAGCCACATTGCTGAATCACCCGGTGAACTGCTTCTGCTATCTACTCGCCGTGGGCCATTCCGATCGATCCTCGAATCGCTCGGAGTATGGGAGCCGGGGCGGATTGCTCCATCCATTGCCGTCATTCTGAAATGGCTCACTGGACGTGGCCCATACCTTCTCGCTCACTGCAATTACCTCTCGGCCGAAGACCGCGAACACTTCGATCCACTGAGGCACAACGTCGTCTACTGCCCGCGCACGCACGCTGCGTTTGGGCACCCGCCGCACCCGTTCCGCGACTTCCTCGCCCGTGGTGTTCGCGTTTGCCTCGGTACCGACAGCCTCGCGTCGAACCCCGATCTCGACATCCTGGCCGAAGCCCGGTTCGTTCACGCGAAGTATCCCGATTTTCCCGGCGAGCAGTTGCTAAAGATGGTGACACTCAGCGGGGCGGAAGCGCTCGGCTGGGCCGACGAGTGCGGCAGCCTGGAACCCGGCAAGTCGGCCGATCTGGTGGCGGTGCCGCTGCCCGACGCTCACGGCGACCCGCACGAGCTGCTGTTCGGCCCTGCAATCCCAGGCGAAACGCGGCGGACAATGTGGCGGGGCGAGTGGAGGTAATTCCTCCCCAGGTCAGCCCGGTTTCTTCCCCCGCGGCTTCTTCGCCGGCTTGAGCGCGGTGGTGTTGGCACTGGTGGCGATGGCCGATTGCCGCCGCTCGGCCTCGGCCGCCAACTCCAAGTACCGCGTCTGGCTCCGTAGGGGCGTGCGGCCGGGTTCGGGTACCACCCGGCGGTAGGTGCCGTCGGACATCAGTTGCCGTGCCTTCACCGTGTCGGCCACGCTGATCCCCAGGATCTCGTCGATGGTGCGGGCTTTCAGTTCCGGCTGCTCGATGGGGAACACCACCTCGACGCGGCGGCTCAGGTTGCGGTCCATCCAGTCGGCGCTGCCCACGTACACGTCCGGGGTGCCGTCGTTGTCGAAGTAGAAGATGCGGGGGTGTTCGAGGAAGCGGTCCACCACCGAGATCACGCGGATCGTTTCACTCACTCCCGGAATGCCCGGCCGCAGGGCACAGATGCCGCGGCAGACGATGTCGATGGGCACCCCGGCCTGGCTCGCCCGGTACAGGGCCTTCACGATGGCCGGTTCGAGCAGGCCGTTCACCTTCGCCACGATCTTCGCCCGCTTGCCCGCCCTCTGGTTCGCCGCCTCGCGGTCGATCATCTCGATCATGAACGGTTGCAGGCGTGCCGGGGCGATCACCAGCTTGCGGAACTGCGGGGTGGCGCTGTTGCCGGTCAGGTGGTTGAAGAGCAGGGTGGCGTCGTCGGCGATGGCGGCGTTGCAGGTGAACAGGCACAGGTCGGTGTACAGGCGGGCCGTCTGCGGGTTGTAGTTGCCGGTGCTCAAGTGGACGTACCGGCGGATGGTGTTGTCCTCGTCTCGCCGCACCACGAGCGCCACCTTGCAGTGCGTCTTCAGCCCGACGAACCCGAACACCACGTGCACGCCGGCCTTCTCCAGCACCCGCGCCCACTGGATGTTCCGCTCCTCGTCCAGCCGGGCTTTCAGCTCGATCACCGCCGTCACCTGCTTGCCGGCGTCGGCCGCCCGCTGGAGGGCTTGCACGATGGTGCTGTCCGAGCTGGTGCGGTAGAGCGTCTGCTTGATGGCCAGCACTCGGTCGTCGCCGGCCGCCGTGTCGATGAAATCGACCACGTGCTTGAACGACTCGTACGGGTGGTGCAGCAGGATGTCCTTCGCGCGGATGGCCGCCCACGGGCTGACCGCCAGCGTGAACTCCTTCACCAGCGCGGGGGTGAACGGCGGGTCTTTCAGGTCGGCGTACCCCTGAAGCCCGCACACCTGGAACAGCCCGGTCAGGTCGAGCAGCGCCGGCAGGCGGTACACGTCCTCCGGCGACAGGTCGAGCACCTGGCTGAGGAACTGTTCCACCTCGGGCGGCGCGTCGGCCTCGATCTCCAGTCGCACCGCCTCGCCCCGCCGCCGCTGCTTCACGTTCTCCTCGATGGCCCGCAGCAGGTCTTCCACGTCCTCGTCGAGCTCGAACTCGCTGTCGCGGGTGACGCGGAAGCCGACGACCCGCTCGATCGTCAGGCCGGGGAACAGTTCCGGCAAGTGCAGGCGGATGGCCACTTCGAGTGGGATGAACGTGGCGGTGCCGGAGTCGGCCGGCAGCGGAACTAGCCGTTGCAGTACGCTGGGCACCTGCACGACGGCGAACTCGGCGTCGTCCAGCTTCGGCCGGCGGAGCATGACGGCCAGGTTGAGCGACTTGTTCAGCAGGTGCGGGAACGGGTGGGCCGGATCGGTCGCCAGCGGGGTGAGGACGGGGAAGATCTGCGACCGGAACTGCTGCTGCAAGTGCTTGGCGTCGGACGCGGTGAGGGTGCTCGCGTCGCGGATGACGATGCCCTTCTTGGCCAGCGCCGGCAGCACGTCTTCCGTCAGGCACCGCGACTGCTCGGCCACCATCTCCCGCACGATCTCGCTGATCCGCTGGAGTTGTTCTGTCGGCGGGGTGCGGTCGCCGCCTGAGCTGTGGTCGATCCCGGCTCGCACCTTCTGGTGCAGCCCGCCCACCCGCACCATGAAGAACTCGTCCAGGTTGCCGCTGAAGATGGCGAGGAACTTCAGCCGTTCGAGCAGCGGCACGCTCGGGTCGCGGGCCTCCTCCAGCACCCGCCGGTTGAACTCCAACCAACTCAACTCGCGGTTGATGTACAGCGACGGATGGTCGAGGTCGGTCGGGTCGGCGACGGTCATGAGGCGTTCCGGTGAACCCCGGCAGTGATGCCGGGGGTGGTTGGATCAGCAAGACACCCCCGGCATCACTGCCGGGGTTCACCCTATGCGCGGGAACAGCGGCACCGGCTTGCCGTCGACCAGTTCGGCCGTCACCCGCAGGTCGTCCGGCTGGGCGGTCAGCGCCGCGGCGTCGGCGTACTTCACCTGCTCCCACGGCACCGGGAAGTTGAAGGCGGTGTAGATCGCTTCCGCACTCCGCGGGATGAACGGCTTGAGCAGGATGGCGGCGACCCGCAGTGACTGCACGGCGTTGAACAACACCTTCTTGGCGGCGACCTTGTCCGTCTTCACCAGCTTCCACGGTGCGTTCGCTTCGAGGTACTGGTTCGTCGGCGTGAGGAACTCCTGAATGATCGCCTGCAGCGCCAGGTTGTACCGGCACGCCTCCACATGCCCGCGAACCGTGCCGACGAACTCCGCCAGGTTCAGACTCGGCACCACCGAGTCGGGCGTCACCCCGGCCGTGCCGTCGAACACCCCGCCGAAGTTCTTGTAGGTGATCGTCATCTCGCGGCTGAACAGGTTGCCCAGGTTGTTCGCCAACTCCGCGTTGTACGCCTCTCTGAACCGGGCTTCGGCGTAGTCACCGTCACCGTGGAACGGGCACTCCCGCAGGAAGAAGTAGCGGTAGGCGTCGAGCGGCACGTTGAATTTCTCAACGACATCCTTCACCGGGTCGAGTACGTTGCCGAGCGCCTTGCTCATCTTCTGGCCTTCGACCGTGATGAACCCGTGGCTGAACACCTTCGTCGGTGCTTCCAGCCCGGCGGCCCACAGCATGGCCGGCCAGATGTGGCAGTGGAAGCGCGTGATATCCTTGCCGATGAAGTGCGTGTCGCACGGCCAGTTCTTGGCGAACGTGGCTTCGTCGTCACCGTAACCGATGCCGGTGATGTACGTCAGCAGGGCGTCGAACCAGACGTAGATGGTGAACTCCGGGTCGAACGGCAGGGGGATGCCCCACTGCTCGCCGTGCCGCGAGATGTTCAGGTCTTCCAGCCCCTCGGCCTCGATGAACCCGATCATCTCGTTCCGCCGGCTTTCCGGTTGCACGAACTCCGGGTTCTCTTTCAGGAACGCGAGCAGCCGGTCCTTGAACTCGGACAGCTTGAAGAAGTAGCACGGCTCCGACCGCCGCACCAGGGGCCGCAGGTGCGCGGGACACTGGCCGGCGTTCTCGCCATAGAACTTGTCGCTTTTGAACTCCTCGCAGCCGGGGCAGAACCACCCTTCGTAGCTCCCCTTCCGGATGTGGCCGTTGTCGTACACCTTCTGCACGAACTTGCGGCAACAGGCCTTGTGGCGCTCGTGGCTGGTCTGGATGAACACGTCGGTGCTGATGTCGAGTGCCTTCCACACTTCCTGAAACTGCCGGGCCATGTCGTCGCAGTACGCCTGCGGTTCCAGGCCGAGTTCCTTCGCCTTGTCCGCCACCTTCAAGGTGTTCTCGTCGTTCCCCATGAGGAACAGCACGTCGTACCCTTCCATCCGCCGGTAGCGGGCCTGCACGTCGGCCCCCAGCTTCTCGAACGCCGTGCCGATGTGCGGGCGGCTGTTCGGGTAGTCGATCGCGGTCGTCTGGAACCACTTCGGCTTCGCGGTCACGTCTCGTCCTCCGGTCGCAATCTCGTCAGTTTACGGACGAGGCGGGCGCGCAACAGGTTCAGCGCAAACAGTGCGGGCCGAAGCGGTCGGT